>JBBDXV010000079.1:0-7755 GCA_040902165.1 Pseudohongiellaceae bacterium | reverse complement strand
GGCGACAAGTGAAGACAGTGCAATGAAATTGTGGGACATCACGAACAGAATGCTGAAATAGGTAATCATGAACAAGACTACCAGGAATCGCCATTAATGGTTTTGGCCGCTGGATATGCTGAACAAACATCCGGAGCTGGATCAGGCTACCGAAAACAGCCAGTCATGAAAACGCCGGATCTTGTCCTCCTGGATCCGGCGGTTGCCGGATCTCCGCGGCCAATGCCGGAGTACAGACCGGAAACATTCGGTCCCGGGTGATCTGCCTGCTATACAGACCTGGCCAGGTTCCCCGGCCAAGCCGAATGGCAACATCAATGTCGGTCCTGATATTGAAATCAATATTGACATAGGATGACTCAAGCATCAGGGACAGCGTTGAATCATAGGCTTCCAGATTTGGAATTCGCGGAATCAACCAGTTCGACGCGAAGCTGGGCAACACACTCACTGTCAATGTCGAAATATTCCCTCGTCGCAAGCTGCCTGTACCCTGCCTGATGATATCCAGTGCGTCCGCAACGGTTTTCTGAAAGGCCTTGCCGTGAACTGTCAGTTTTAAATTTGGTCCGCTACGTACGAACAACTCTGCTCCCAGCTGCTCCTCCAGAAGTTTGACCTGGCGGCTCACAGCGTTTTGAGTAACAAAAAGTTCCTCGCCTGCGCGGGTAAAACTAAGGTGCCTGGCGGCACATTCAAAAAACCGGATTGCATTCAAAGAGGGTATATCTCTGACCATATGGTAAGCCTGTCAAGCACTGCCGGTAAGCACTACTGCTGATTGTTAAAGTCCGACGAAATTCTCACACATGCCACAGCAATAATCATAATGATCTTATTGCATGCAAGGTCACTGTTTTTATCGTTTTTCAATTCTCCTGCAAAACCTAGAATAGGTTCTGACTGGTTGTTACGCGATCAAGTTTTGCTGACAACTTTTCAAATCTTCCCATAAAGCGATTTGTTGAAATGAGTCGATCACTTCAACTGGCCTGGTTTTGCCTGATGATTTTGAACTCAACTGCAGGACTGACAGGTCAGGAAAATACTGCCGGTATCAGCCAGGAGTTTTACCCCTCAATCAATGCGGCGGTAAAAGCCGCCGCCGATCTTTACAACCCGGTATCGATAATTGAAGACCGGGAATTCATGGGATCCATACTGAGTTTCGACGATAAATTTTATTTCACTGTAACTGCCGGTCAACCGGGCAAGGACAGCGTCAGCATTCGCATTCCCAAACAGCTGTGGCAGAACGTAGTGGCGTTCTGGCATACCCACGGCGGTGCGGAACCTCATCATCGTTTTTTCTCGGAAGTGGATACTACATTGGTGAACAAGCTTGGCTTACCGTTTTATCTTGCCGATTTCACCGGTATTCTGAAAATTTACCAGCCGGGTGACAAAGTCCTGAGCCACCGGGAGGCGGCCCGTCTGGGCCTGCCGACTCAAGCCGGTTTCGCGGCTGGCTCTACGGTTTTTACCGATGATCGAAACATCATGCGCGTACGAATACGTCGCAAACAGGAAAACTCCTGATCATTGCACTTTTAATTGCAGGCGAACCGGCTCCCTACATTGATTCAATCGATTCGGTGATCGCGGTTATCACATCGCCCATACGGGGAATCCAGCGCAATACGATCAACAGGTCATTGTCCCGATCCACCCAGATGTAGTTGCCCCCGGCGCCACTGGCATAGAAGGCGGTCGGCGGCGCCCCTGCGGCGGCTTCGTGATCTGTGTTGAGCCACCACAGATACCCGTATTCCTTGTTTACCGCTGAGGGCGTTACAGCCCGCTCGATCCATTGCTGTGACAAAAGCTGTTGGCCGTCCCAGTTACCATTGCGCAGGAACAGATAACCGAAGCGCGCATGATCCAGAGTAGAAATAAAAAATCCCCCACCCCAGTGCGCTCCACCTGACACCGAGTGCATGCGCCTGCCGTTGACCTCCACCCATGAATTTTCGTAACCATGCCACTGCCATTCGTCACTGGCGCCAATCGGCACCATGATGCGCTCTTTTAAAACCTCGTTGAGCGGACGCTGCCAGACATTCAATAGCGCCAGGGACAAAAAATTGATACGCACGTCATTGTATTTGTAGTGCGTGCCGGGTTCAAACAATGGGCGGTTTTCGGCTTCAGTCGGATCGCGACTGATCGGGCGATCCGCCCAGTCTGGTTTACCAAACAGGGTACCGCGCCAGTCCGAGGTCTGGGTCAACAGATGTTGCCAGCTGATGGGCGCATTATGCGGGTCCTGAAAACTCTCATGATCGAAATAGCTGCGAACCGGTTCGTTCGGGTCTTTGATGAGTCCATCGTCAAACGCCAGCCCGGCTACTGTCGAGAGATAACTCTTGGTCACCGAGAAAGTCATGTCTTCCCGTTCCAGATCACCCCACTCGGCAGCGATATAACCGTGGCGGATAACCAGTCCTGATCCGGCCTCGCGATCCTTGACCGGCCCGATGATGCTGAAATGCGGTTCGCGACCGAAACTGTTGGTGATCATCTGTGCCATATCTTTTGGCTCTACCACCGTGTTCTGTAGTGCCAGTTCCACAGCAGCGGCGAGGCGTTCCGGATTCATCCCCAGTTGCTGCGGCGATCTGCGTTCCCAACTATCGCGGGGCGGGTAATAACTCTCGGTCTGGGCAGGAACAGCGACCGGAAACAGCAGCAATAGCGTTGCGATACAAAAGAGGGTCTTCTCGAAAAACTGACGGCTTGCGCTTTTCATATTTTTCTCCAAGCTGATTTCTGGCTGATACCTTAGCATGTTTGGAAAATCACGGCAGCTTGTCGGTTTGGCCGCTTTCCTTTATCGTTGCAACCCATGTCCTGGGAAGAAGAAATCAACGAATTACACCGCCGTGAAGCGCTTGCTCATGCCATGGGTGGTGAAGAGCGAATCCAGCGCCAGCATGACAACGGCAGACTCACCGTCCGGGAGCGCATCCGGCAGTTACTGGACCCCGAATCCTTCCATGAAATCGGCGCGCTTGCCGGGCGTGCAGTTTACGATGCACAGGGCAAACTCGAATCCTTTACACCGTCCAATTTTGTCCTCGGAACCGGCCGTATCAATGATCGCAGAGTCGTGATCGGCGGTGACGACTTCACGGTTCGCGGTGGCGCGGCCGACGCCAAGGTAGGCAACAAATCCCAATATGGTGAAAAGCTCGCGCTGGAGATGCGTCTGCCATTGGTGCGGCTGATAGACGGCAGCGGCGGTGGCGGCAGCGTCAAGACCCTGGAGATGGTCGGTCACTCCTATATCCCGGAGCTGAAAGGATTCGAGAACACCATGCGACTCATGGGCCATGTACCGGTTGTCTGTGCCTGCATGGGTTCGGTTGCCGGTCTTGGTGCCGTACGTACCACCATTTCTCATTTTTCCCTGATGGTAAAAGACAGCAGCCAGTTGTTTGTCGCCGGACCGCCGGTCGTGGAGCGCGGTTTCGGCAAACCGGTGGACAAGAATGCGCTTGGCGGCAGCCAGATTCATGCGCATGGCAGTGGTGCGGTGGACAATGAAGTTGCCAGCGAGGCGGATGCGTTTGTCGCTATCCGCCGGTTCCTGTCCTATCTGCCTCAAAGTGTCTGGCAAATTCCGCCACGAATAAAAAATCATGATCCGGTATCCCGATGCGATGAGGAACTGCTGTCCATCATTCCCAGAGATCGCAGAAAAATGTACGCGGTACGCGAGATCTTGCGCCGTATTGTCGACAGCGAATCGTTCTTTGAAATTTCGCCTGGCTACGGCGAATCCCTGGTGGTGGGTCTGGCCAGACTGAATGGTTACGCCGTGGGCATTATGGCCAATGACTGTCATCATCATGGTGGCGCAGTCAATGCCAGCGCCTCGGAAAAAATGATGCGTTTCATCGATCTATGCGACACCTTTCATTTGCCGGTGATCAATCTGGTCGACAATCCGGGATTCCTGATCGGTATCGAAGCAGAAAAAGAAGGCACTGTCCGCCTCGGCAGTCGCGCCCTGATGGCCTGCTTCCAGGCCACGGTACCCTGGGTGTCAGTCATCATTCGCCGCTGCTACGGCGTGGCTGGCGCCGGGCACGGTAATTCTGATCGACTGAATCTGCGCTATGCCTGGCCTTCTGCCGATTGGGGTTCATTACCGATTGAAGGTGGTGTACAGGCGGCTTACCGACGGGAAATTGAAGCCGCTGCGAATCCTGAACAGAGACGTCGCGAGCTGGAGGCTGAGCTCGAGCAATACCGCTCTCCTTTCAGAACCGCCGAAGCGTTTGGTGTCGAAGAAATCATCGATCCGCGCAACACCAGACCCCTGCTTTGTGATTGGGTGGAAATGGCATACGATATCCTGCCTTCTCAGCTGGGACCCAAAACCCGAATACCACGACCTTGAGGTCGATCTTTGAATTGACAAAATGCCAGGATATGTCAACACCGGAAATGATCTGATATTTACAGGGGATTCTCTATGAAGCACGGTCAACTCAGTTTTTTCGTCCTGCTTGCCTCGATGGCAGCCATTCCAATGTCAGGTGTTATGGCCCAACAGGACGGTAACGGTAGTGCATTGCTGCAGAATCTTTCACCGGTCACCGATGTGCTGCTGCAGTCACCCCCGGATGCCGACTGGCTGATCTGGCGCAGGACCTATGACAGCCTCGGTTACAGCCCGCTCGAGCAGATCAACAAACAAAATGTCAGCAACCTGACCGAGGCCTGGCGCGCACCGTTGCAAGCCGGCTCCAATATGGCAACCCCGCTGGTACACGACGGCGTTCTGTACCTGCTCAGCACCAATGATACGGTGCTCGCGCTCGATGCCACCTCAGGAACAGAGTTATGGCGTTACAAGCATGAATTCCGCGGATTCCCGGCGGCCAGAATCGGTATCGCCCTGCATGAAGACAAGGTGCTGGTGCCGACCACCGACCTGCATGTACTGGCACTGAATGCAAAAACCGGCGCCCTGATCTGGAATAACACGATCAATACAACCAACACCGGCCCCATTCCCTACTCCCTGCGCGCTGCACCACTGGTGGCCGGCGGGATGGTGATACAGGGCGTGACCGCGACGCTGATGCCGGAAGGCGGTTTTATTGTCGGTATTGATCTGCAGACCGGCGAGGAAGCCTGGCGTTTTCATACGGTCGCCCGACCCGACGCTCCCGGCGGCCATACCTGGAATGATCTGAGCTTGCCACAACGCAGTGGCGGATCAGTCTGGGTGCCGGGCAGCTACGATCCGGATTTAAACCTGGTGTATTTCGGTTCCGCCCCTACTTACGATACCGGGCCCTTGTTGCCTGATCTGGGTCGAGCCGGCATTAGCAATGAAGCCCTGTACACCAATGCCACCCTGGCGCTGCGACCACAAACCGGTGAACTGGTCTGGTATTACCAGCACATGCCCAATGACCAGTGGGATCTTGACTGGGTCTACGAACGCCAGATCGTCACCTTGCCGGTGAACGGCGTCGACCGCAAAGTAGTTCTTACCGCAGGGAAAATGGCATTGTATGACGCCCTCGATGCCGCCACCGGACAATATATTTTCTCGGTCGACATGGGGCTGCAGAATATCGTTACCGGGATTGATCCGGTGACCGGCGCCAAGACCCTCAATCCCGCTGCGATACCCAATGCCGAAGATTCCAATCTGCTGTGCCCGTTCGCCAACGGTGGTCGCAACTGGCCTTCTGCTGCAGTCAATCCCGAAACCCGGATGTTGTATGTGCCGATGGCAGAAGTCTGTTTCGACGGAGGCCCGACCGGCAGCCCGGGCCAACTGCTCAGTTCCGGTGTCGCGATGGTGCCGCAACCCTTGCCCGGCAGCGACGGCAATTTTGGTCGCCTGCAGGCAGTTAACCTGGCAACGCAGGAACTGGCCTGGTCGCATCGGGAGATCGTAACCCCGGCGTCTGCGGTGCTGGCAACCGGCGGTGGACTGGTATTTACCGGCGCACTCAATAATTCTTTCCGCGCTTTCGACGATGCCACCGGTGAAGTGTTATGGCAGGCGGACGTGGGTGATATCCCTGCCTCATTCCCGATAAGCTACAGCGTGAACGGCAGACAATACATTGCCGTGGTGGTGGGACAGCCCAGTCTGCATTCCAATATATTTATGGGATTTTTGAACGGCGTCCTGGGTCCGGAAAACAGCCCGGTCGGCAGTCTACAGCGCAGCGGCGCAGCGGTAGTGGTATTTGCGCTCGAATAAACCGGGCGACCCGATTCAGGACAGCTGGGTAAGTGGAATCCCGTCCCAGTGCTTGATGCGGGATTTCACTTCTTCCATGTTGTGTTTGCAGACACCGGCTTTGTGAATCAGCTTCGCCTCACAGACATCACAGCGCACACATTCCTTGAAGTCGATGGCCGGCCCGCGAATCGCGCCGGTGGGACAGGCGTGTTCGCAGACAGTACAGACATCGCACTGTGCGACGCGCCGGATGCGCCACGGAGAAATCAGGGATATAACGCCCAGCGCCGCTCCCAGCGGACAGGCATAGCGACAATAGAATCGCTTGATCACACCCGAAGCCAGTACGAAGGCAATCAGAATCATCCACAACAACACCGACTGACTCCAGAAAAACAGTGTGCCGAAGGGTTCGAAATACTGGAAGTAACTTTGCTCCGCCTGCAACACGGCCATTAGCAAAAGCCCGCCCAGAATAGCGTATTTGATATAGATCGCCCGGTCGTGAATTGCCTGCGGCATCTGTCTCTGGAAGCGGCGCGGTACCAGTTTGCTCAGCAGATCCTGCAGGACACCAAAAGGACACAGTGAGGAACAGAACACCCTTCCGACCAGCAAGGTAGTGAGCAGGGTAAACAATACAATCATCAACACCGGCAAGTCATTGAAGAACATGGACGGACCGACCTTCAACCCATTGATGACATGGGAGATGGAAAGGAAGCCGCCATCGATAAATCCAAGATAGCCAAGCGTGGCACCCCCCGCCGCCCAGCGCCAGGTCGGATTCTTTTTGTTAAATGCGGCAAGTACCAGCACAAAAAGCAGCAGCAGCGGCAGGCTCTTGGCCCAGGGAGCCTCACCCAGTAATCGCGCCATAGGACCTTCATTGCCGTATTCACCATAGTCACTGATTCCTCCGACGTCAGCCTCTACTGCGGGCCAGGGAAGTCCTTGCGCCTGCGCGAGCGCGACCGGTGGCAACTGGTAGTCTGTCGACGACATGCTCAGAAAAGCGCCCAGCGCATCGCTGTTGTCATAGATGATCGTGAATGGTTGTGAAATATCGATTGCCTGATCCAGTACCATCGCGCCTGCAAAGCGGACCTGACCGGAAATCTTGCCCTCGCCGGCACTGCCGGCATAAACAAATTGACGTCGCTCAAGCGGATATCGCAGTTCACCCTGCTCAACTGCCAGCCGCTCAGGACGAAACGGTTTGCTGGATTCACCGTCGATGCCCACGAGCATCAACTCACCTCCGCGGGCACGGGCGCTGGCATCGCGCTCTGCACGAGAATAGTCACCGGCGCCGATCATCATTTCCGCCAGCGCGTCATTACCGATATAGGCAAAGGACAATTTCAGACCGCTGCCGTCTTCATTTTTGGTAGTCAGCTGAACAATGAAGTTGGCAGCCAGCATTTCGTCCCAGGACATCGCGTCCAGCGCCGACAGTGCCGCCGCGCCACTATCAGCAGTCGCCACAAAGCCGGCGTCCGCGAGATAAGCCTCGGCAATGCGACGTGCAGCGTTGC
>JBBDXV010000078.1:0-1208 GCA_040902165.1 Pseudohongiellaceae bacterium | reverse complement strand
TGAGAGACAGAAATTGAGAGACAGAAATTGAGAGACAGAAATTGAGAGACAGAAAATGAAACGAGCTCGCAAAATCGGACTGGCAATGGTCATGTTATTGATCGCCTTGCTGGTGTTCTGGTTTCGCCCCGGCCAGCTGGAAGCCAGGTTTTATCCATCCTCCACACCGGCCTATATCCCGACACCAGCGGATGAGTTTGATGTTTACCTGCAGGAAAATCGCAGCCGCATCCGGGCGGCACTGGCGGAATTCTATTACAGCCGGGAAACCTGGCCGTTCGGCACTGCCTATCCGCTTGAGAGTGTCGTGAATATGCGTTCGCCCTATGAGTTGCAACCGGATCCGGTAGTTTGTGCCGAGACGGATCGCCATAGCGGTTTCCTGATGGTGCACGGCCTGTCCGACTCGCCCTATTTGTTAAGACCGGTCGCTGAGTCCCTGGCCGCACAGTATCCCTGTGCACTGATCCGCGGTCTGTTGACACCAGGTCATGCAACCATACCTGGCGATCTGATCAGGGCTGATCGGGAAGTATGGCTTGAAACCCTGGTCTGGGCAGTCAATGGTTTCGCCGCAGAGATTGATCAGCTTTATATAGTGGGTTACTCCAATGGTGCGGCCCTGGCATTGCAGTATCTGGATCAACGCCGGGATCAGGATTTTGTCGAGGCGCTGATCCTGCTTTCTCCAGGTATGGAGGTCAGGGACCCCTTGATTCATCTCGCGCCGTATTTTGGCCTTGTACGACCATGGATCAGTCGTCATGGTGATCAGGATGCGGTCAAGTATGAATCGTTTCCGACCAGGGCCGCAGCGCAGTTCTATCGCCTGACCCAGCAGGTTATGTCTGACGATTTTATGCCGCTTTCGGTTCCGACCATGATGGTGATCAGCGGCAATGACACCACGGTGAATGCACCGACATCACTGGCGTTTTACTGCGATCGCATCGCCGGTCGTCGTCATGCGCTGTGGTATGGCTCGGCGGCTGCCAATTCATTGCCGCCGCGGAACTGTGCGGGTCTGGAACTGGTGGACATCAGCGGTCAGGATCCGCGCTTTGTCAGTCATTCCCATGTCGCCATTACGATGCCTCGGTCTGACAGTCATTACGGCCAGAATGGAAATTATGTAAACTGCCTGGCCTATCTCGCCGGCTCTGATGAACGACGACGCTGTCAGAGTGAACCGGATGACACTGTCTATG
>JBBDXV010000077.1:0-1209 GCA_040902165.1 Pseudohongiellaceae bacterium | reverse complement strand
CCGCTGCCTGAAGCAGTTACTCAAGATTGCTGCCAGTAGCCTGTAACGTGCAGATCGGTAGTGACTGCGTGATGCATCGGGCGCGAGGGCGAGGCGCGCCAAAGAGCCAATTGCAACATTGTGTGATTTATAAAATTCACTTGTAGCTTAAGCCGGGCGAAGCATTAAGAATTGGCCGATGCCTGAAAATACCTACAAGAAATACAACTTAAGTCTGGTTGAAAATCCCATCCCCGACGCGCTGATCCGCATGACCATGCCAATGATTTTTGGTATGGCCATGCTGTTTGCCTTTGGTCTTGTTGATACATTGTTCATCAGCTTTCTTGGAACCGGTCCTCTCACCGCTATCAGTTTCACCTTCCCGGTGACGTTCACCATTATCAGCCTTGCGATCGGTCTTGGAATTGGCACTTCGGCGGTCGTTGCCCGGTGTCTGGGTCGTGGAGACTATGCTACCGCCAAGGAAGCCTCAACTGTTACCAACTACGTGGCCGTACTGCTTTCAGTGATTCTGTCTTTGCTGACTTTCATTTTCATGGACAGAATATTTTTGCTGATGGGTGCCAGTGAACAAATGCTAACTCCCATCAGGGAGTACATGGTGTACTGGTTGCCTGGAAGTAACTTGATGGTTGCCATGATGACTGGCAACAGTATCTTGCGGGCCTGTGGTGATACCAGGACTCCAAGTATCATTATGGCCGGGAGCGGGTTATTGAACATTGTACTGGACCCGATCCTGATATTTGGATTTGGCCCGATACCGGCAATGGGGATTGGCGGCGCAGCAATCGCAACAGTAATTTCCTGGCTGCTTGGGTTTCTGTGTCTGTTCTACTTGCTGGCATTCCGCTTGAATCTGATCAACAAAACACTACCGCGATGGCCTGTTATGTACCGCTCCGGCAGAGAAATGCTGCGCATCGGCCTCCCGGCTGCAGGCGCGAACATGATGACCCCCATCGCAGCCGGAATCATGACAGCAATCGCTGCCGGCTTTGGCGAATCGGTGGTTGCTGCATTTGGTGTCGGCTCCAGAATCGAACCATTCGCTACGCTTATTGTTCTGGCCATGTCAACGACACTGCCACCCCTGATCAGCCAGAACTTTGGCGCCAGGCGTCTGGACCGGGTTGTCGAGGCTTACCGTATATCGACCCGCTTCATAATGCTCTGGCAAATGTTTGTATATTTGATTCTGGTGGC
>JBBDXV010000076.1:0-1211 GCA_040902165.1 Pseudohongiellaceae bacterium | reverse complement strand
GCTTTTCCGCATCCAATATCCCCTGTGATGCACCATTGGAGCCGATGGGGTACATGGGATGTGCGGCATCACCGATCAGGGTCATGCGGTCGAAAGTCCAGCGCGGCAAGGGATTGCGATCAGACAGGGGAAACTCGTATACCCGCTCAGCCTGTTCAATCAATGCGGGAATATCCACCCACGGAAACCGCCAACCTTGAAACGGCCCCTTGAAGACCTCAATGGCAACCTGTTTGTTCCAGTCCTGAATGTCCTGCGAGTATTCCGGAACGCTTAACTCGGCGATCCAGTTGGTCAGTACGCGGCCGTCGGGCAACCTGGCTATGGGATAGGCAACGAATTTGCAGTCCCGATGACCGGCCATGAACATGGTTCTGCCGTCCAGAAACGGATCCGCCCTGGTCACACCGCGCCACAGGATACGCCCGCCATAAATAGGTGGGCCTTCATCAGGATAGACAATTTTTCTGGCCGTGGAATTGATACCGTCGGCTGCGATCAGACAGGCGCCTGTTACCGATATGGTCTGGGTTTTCGCATTGCTGCGATCGGACAACGTGAAATCAATATGTATCGAGTCTCCCTGGCTCTGCCAACCACACAGTTTGTGTCCGGTCACCAAGGCATCTGGTCCAATGCGTTGCTGCACTTCTTTCAGTAACAGCAACTGCAATTCGCCCCGATGAATTGAATACTGAGGGAACTGATAACCGGCATCGAGGCCGCGCGGTTCAGCCCAGATCTGCTGACCGAATTTATTGTAATAGTGCAATGCTGAAGTGCGGATCGCGGTGCCGTCGAGCGCTGCACCCAGACCAAGTTGAGAAAGCACGCGAACCGAATGCGGTAAAAGGTTAATTCCCACGCCCAGTGGCCTGATCCCGGTAACCGCTTCATAGACGCGCACATTGCGTCCCTGTTGGTGCAGTAACAATGCCAGGGTCAAGCCGACAGGACCGGCGCCGGCAATGATGACTGTATCATTCATGCGTATATTCCGGGGATTCGCGCTAAGCCTCAGGGTACTGCGCAGTGAAAGTTGGCTGCCCGGTTGGCATCACCCTGGCCGTTATAAGTAGCAACCGCAGGATAGGGACACAAAAGTTTTGTGTTTTCCGGGTTGCGCGGCCTACGCGCTGTAAGCGAATCAGGCGCGACCCCGTTTTCCACCCAGTTGATCAATGGTGTCAGCGCGTCAAACTGATCAGCAC
>JBBDXV010000075.1:0-7823 GCA_040902165.1 Pseudohongiellaceae bacterium | reverse complement strand
CGTTATGTGTCTTGACCGCTCCGATCGATAGGGGTATCGTAATACCAAAGTCTTATCGATAGGTGCCGTCATGACAGAAGTAACTGTTTCCCCAAAGTATCAGATTGTAATTCCTAAAGAAATTAGAGAATCCATGGGTATAGTCTCTGGGCAAAAAGTCCAGATAATGTCGTATCAAGGACGAATCGAGGTGATCCCGCTAAAATCGATGAAGGAGATGAGGGGCTTCCTCAATGGGATCGATACTTCCGTAGTCAAGGAAGAAGATAGGTTATGAACGTTGTTGATTCGTCAGCCTGGCTTTCCTATTTTGCCAGCGACGGCAACGCCACGATATTTGCTGAGCCAATTGAAAAGCTATCGGAATTGTTGGTGCCAAGTATCACGATCGCGGAAGTTTTTAAAAACGTGCTGCGGCAACGTGGAGAAGAGGCTGCCTTGATTGTCACGGCCCACATGAAACAAGGCAAAGTTATTTCTCTGGATTCAGAATTGGCAATGGATGCTGCAAAGCTTGGTGTTCTCCATAAACTCCCGTTGGCTGATAGCATTATTTTTGCCACTGCTCAAAAGTATTCTGCAGTAATCTGGACTCAAGATAATGACTTCGAGGGCTTGGCGAATGTCAGATACATTTCCAAGAACAACACATAACAAACCGCTCAAATTCGTTCCGCTTCGCTCCACCGGACGCGAACTGCGTTCGCGCCGTTTAGCGGGGCGTTATGCGAGTCGAGGTCAGCGCATGGAATACGATACCGATAAAATTGACGAAGCAGTTTTGGCGATCTTGTATCTCACCTTGCATGATGGCGATCGTGTGTGGAAGTCCATTGATTGGGACGCCCTAAGTAGGCTGCACGTTAAGGGATATATTCCTTCACCGAAGGGGAAGGCTAAATCTGTATGTCTCACGGACGAGGGGCTAAAGGACGCGCAGCATTTGTGTGAAAAGTACTTTGGAGGAGTGCCTGGGGAATGAAGCGAGCATCACAGGAAAGACAACGGACTATTTCAGTATGGCGCCGTCATCTTCTAATTCATGGTAAAGATACAGTCTCTTGTACTTGTGAGTTCCAACCCGGAAGATTTCGGAAAGGGCAACGTATTGGTGGTTGTGGGAATTCGAGATGCTACTTGTGTCATAGTGAAAAGCTTCTTAATCATCCTACTAAATCCAGGCGTCGCTCCGAAATCTCGTGGAAGGAGTGGCGCTCGGAGGTTCGAGATCGTGAAAGCGTTTAACAAACCGTTACGGAGCGATGAGCGATGCCTTCGAAGCAACGACTGTGTCAGATCAAGGTAGAACTCAATGGCACCAAGCCCCCAGTGTGGCGGCGACTACTCGTTTCAAGTGCGACTGATCTACTCGATTTGCATACCATTCTCCAGATCGCAATGGGATGGACAGATTCGCATCTGCACCAGTTCATCGCTGGAAGCACGCGGTACCAGGAGCCCGACCCGGAATTTGACGACGACGCCAAACCGGAGGCCGGCGTTCACATTGATAATTTGCTGCAGCGAGAGAAGCAATGGATAACCTACGAGTACGATTTTGGTGATGGTTGGGAGCATCGGTTGACGCTCGAAAAAGTACTCCCCGGCGAATCTGGCAAAGTCGTACCAAAGTGCCTCAATGGCGGCCGAGGATGCCCGCCGGAAGACGTGGGCGGAGTCTATGGGTATGCGAGATTCCTCGATATCTATAAGGACAAACGCCATCCCGAGCACGACGAAATGGTTGAGTGGGCTGGAGAGTACTTCGATCCAGAAGAATTTGACATCGAGTCAGTGAACAGCATGCTTGCAGAGGCTTATGGCAGCGCATAACAAACCGAAGGACAAGTTGATCCCGAAGACCAGCTTGAGGATCCGATATTCGAACCACTAAAGAATAAACAGTTCTTTTCAAGGGTTAGTGTTAATCCTGAACTGGAAACCATTGTGTGGCCTAACGGTGCTGATCTGGCTCCTGAGTTCTTGAAAAAGCTCCATAACAATCAAAGCAATAAGGATGTCCCAATGCGCGCCTATTCTTAAGAGCTTTATGCAGCTGACGGGAGTGGCAATGGCTAACCGAGCAAAAATGACTGAACACGTCGGATCCAAGAAGGCAAAAGGAGCTTATGCTGGACGAAAGAAAGAAGCAAAGCGTGAAAGCAACAAGCTTCGCCGGTTGCAATCCAGACAGATGTCGGAAGCTGTAAAGGGTCGAGAAGAATGAGAAAACGCTTGCACAAAAAGCGTCGTAGTTGCGGCCTCTGCAAACCTCATAAACAGGGATGGCAGTGTCGCTGGAAGGCGAAGGATCTGTCGATCCTCCGAGAAGTTGAGCGCGAAATTGGAAGCGCACAACGAGCAGGCGGCATGAGTAGAAGCCTATGAAAGTTAAGTCTGGCCCGCACAAAGGTAAAGAGATCGAATTTGCTTCTGTAAGTCGTGTGGAAGCAGCGGGTCAAGTCGCGGATGGGTTCATGTTTGAGATTTTCGAATTCGAAGCTGGTGACTACCTTATCACCGATGAGTCGTCGCTCACGGACTTTGTTGAATATGGCTCTGCAGACACTGAGCCGCTTTGGAAGCTGGTGGAGGCAAACTTTGGTGTTAGTGCGACCGATGTTGGTTCGGACAAGTTGGTAGACATCATCGAAACCATCATCGCCAAACGGAACCCACAATGAGTCACGGCTCGCCGCGCAACTGGCTGGTTCTCGGCCTGGGCCAATTTCCGCATGAAGAGGTGGAGTACCATGTGGCATTCTCGGCCCAGGGTTAACAACAATTTGAAAATGTGGGAAAAATACAGTGAGCAAAGTATTCGTCAATATTGGACTTAGCCTCGATGGTTACATGGCGCCGGAAGGAATGACCATGGAGAATCCCGGGTACAAGAACTGGGGTGCCAAGTGGGGTGAACTGATGTCCTGGATCCTCAATCAACAGTACTTTCGCGATAACCTCAAGCTCGGACCAGGGGGAGAGACCGGCCCGGTCAATGACCTGGTTCGCAGCACCACGGAGCGCATCGGTGCCAACATTATGGGCAAGCGAATGTTTGACCAGGGCGAGCGCGGCTAGGTTAGCTCCCTATTGGAGGAACGACACATATCAATCAGTTCAATCGCCCGCTAGCGCGCGCTACCGGAGTCATTCATACATGAACACGCAACGCGTTGCTCTGATAACTGGAGCAAATAAGGGAATCGGACGGCAAGTTGCTCTGGAGCTGGCTCTCTTGGGGTACACCGTATTAATTGGCGCCCGCGACAGAGATCTCGGCAGTGCAGTTGCGATGCAGTTGCAGGCGGAGGGCTTGGAGGCAACGTTCGTGCACATCGATGTGACGGATCATGCGACGGTCCAGGCTGCGGTACAGTTGATCCGGGAATGTTTCGGAAAACTCGATGTCTTGATTAACAATGCCGGTATTGCTATCGACGGGAACATTCCCCCAAGTCAACTTGGTATTGACGTACTGAAGAGGACGTTCGAAACAAACGTGTTCGGTGCCTTTGCGGTATTACAGGCGATGTTGCCATTACTTCGTCATGCGGACGCTGGTAGAGTGGTCAATGTATCTTCCGGCCTCGGCTCCCTCACGTTCAATAGCGACCCCGGTTATGAGTTTGCCCGCATAAAGCTATTAGCCTACAACACGTCAAAGACCACGCTGAATGCGTTGACGGTGCAGTTTGCCCATGAATTGAAAGACACCACGGTTAAAATCAACTCAGCCGACCCTGGATTCACCTCTACCGACCTGAATGGTCACCGCGGGACTCGTACGGTTGAACAGGCAGCACGTATTATCATTCGTCTTGCAACACTTCCGCCTTCCGGGCCTACTGGCGGATTTTTTGATGAGAGTGGGAGTGTTCCATGGTGAATCAGTGGGAATTAAGCGGAAATAATTATTGTGAAAACAAACAACAAACCAGTATCTCTTCAAAAAATCACTGCCGACACTGTTCGCGCTGTCCCGAAGCGTTCTATCGCAGCTTCCAGACTACGCAATTAGTAGTAGCTGGATTGGTATACCACCACTGTATATAGTATCTGCAATTCCCGGCTTCAATTTCGGTGCACATACTTATAGCGCCGGGTCAATTACAGTTTCTGATCAGCTGACGGATGATGCTAAAATCTGCCGGGTTCGGGCTGTCACTACGACTATCAGGGAAGCCCCCATGGCAGGTTCGCCTGTCCAGGGGCGACAATTGAATTAATAGTTCAGACATTCCACTTTCGTAACGGTGAATTCGGGAGTGGAAATATCATTATTATTCACCACAAAAAAGTAGAGAGCATTATGAGTAAAGGTACCGTCAAGTGGTTCAACGCAGATAAAGGATTTGGTTTTATTACTCCGGAAGACGGAGGCAAAGACTTGTTCGTGCATCATTCTGAAATCAAGAGTGGTGGTGGTTACGCAACGCTTAAAGATGGTCAGCAAGTTGAGTTTGAAGTGGGCCAGGGCCAGAAAGGGCCTTGTGCGAACAACGTTCGACCTCTTTAATACCCATTCGCTAGACATAAATCACGGCTAAACACGAGCTCCAGCTTGCTGGGGCTAGTGTGTCGTGGGCGTCGAATATGCAGAAGCGCTGCCGCAGAAGAACTGCCAGAGTTTCGTAAAGCTCCGTTTGCCGGGACATATTCCGGCTAGTTCAACCGCTCAGGTTAGTTCAACAGCCATATCGCCAACAGTTTGTAACTCACCACCAGCATCGCCAGGGTGAGCGCAGAAAACCCCAGTGCAATTACGATCAAGGTTGCACGATGCAATCTCAGCATCAATCGCCGACCAAATTTATCCTGTGGTGTCGGTGACGGAGGGACAAAGCGAAACAGATTGAGGAAGCAGAGCAAGAGAAAACACCAGCTGAACAGCAAAACGGCTGGAATAAATCCTGCTTCCTCGGCACTGGTCGGCGAAAGCACAATCACCCACAGGGAAAACAACAGGGATGCGGTGCCAATGACCAGGAACAGCGGGTAAGCCCAGCTCAGGTGTTGTGCGAATTGTGAGAATCGGTTGAGCAATCGATCAATCCCGTATGCCTGTCGCAAGTGAGAGCTTAGCCTGTCCGGTGCCGATCATCCAATCAGGTTTTTTACCCTGGCAGGAGCAGGTCTGTTAACATTCCCTGTCGCCGATTCCAAGTCATTGCTATCGTCATGTTGATCGTCATTTCTCCTGCCAAGACCCTCGATTATGAATCTGCGCTGCCTTCAGACAAATTCACTCAACCCCTGTTCCTCAAACAATCCCGACAACTGATCACTGTTCTGCGGCGCTTGTCAGCGGAGCAGATCTGCACGCTAATGCAGGTGAGCGGCAAGCTGAGTGAACTCAACTTCCAGCGTTATTCGAACTGGTCTGTGCCCTTTTCGCCTGAGAATGCGAGACCGGCGATTTTCGCCTTCAAAGGAGATGTGTACCTGGGACTCAAGGCACATCAGTTCAACAAGAAGGATCTGGTATTTGCCCAGGATCACTTGCGTATCCTGTCGGGACTCTACGGTCTGTTGCGTCCGTTGGACCTGATGCAGGCTTATCGCCTGGAAATGGGAACGGCGCTTGAAAACAAGAAAGGCAAAGACCTGTACAGCTTCTGGAAGCCGGCCATTACTGAATTTCTCGCCGCTGAGCTGGCGGCAGAAAAGAGCCCGGTGCTGGTAAATCTGGCGTCCAGCGAATACTTCAATGCGCTTGATACCGGTAAACTCGGCGCCAGGATCATCACACCCCAATTCAAGGATTTTTCCAGCGGCAAGTATCGTTTCCTCAGTTACTTTGCCAAGCAGGCACGAGGATCGATGGTGGCGTATATCATCAGAAAGCGTTTGACCGATCCGGCAAGTATCAACGGCTTTGATGAGGCCGGGTATCGCTACAGCGAAACAGAGTCTAGTCCTGACGCTCCGGTGTTTCTGCGGAAGAAAGCTGCCTGAACGGCAGCAGGGATTCAGCTTCCTTCATATACGCCAATGTGTTCTGCTTTTCCCGCTGCAGATAATCATCAATAGCCCGGGCGAAAACCGGCTCAGCGATCCAGTGATTGGACCAGGTGGCAACCGGGCGAAAGCCGCGCTGAATTTTGTGCTCGCCCTGTGCGCCGGCATCAAAATGGCGTAATCCATGCGCAATGCTGTAGTCGATGCCCTGATAGTAGCAAGTTTCAAAATGCAGGAATTGAAACGATTCAGCAGAGCCCCAGTATCGACCGAACAATCCTTCCCTGGTCCTGAAGAACAACGCGCCGGCAACTGCCTTGCCGTGATGGCGGGCAAACAGCAACAGCAGCTTGTCGGCCATCGTCCTGCCGAGTTGCTGAAAAAAGTCCAGATTGAGATAGGCACTGCGCCCGCGAACCAGATAGGTATTCTGGTAAAAGACAAAAAACGTTTCCCAGTCCCGCGGACAGATCTCAGCACCGCTGATCCATTCAAACGTAATGCCCTGCTCCACCACCGCCGTCCGCTCTTTGCGGATATTCTTGCGCTTGCGGGAATTGAGCGCATGCAGGAACCCGGTAAAGTCGCTGTAACCATCATTGAACCAGTGAAACTGGCATCCCATGCGGGAAGGCATGTCGGGTCGGGTCAACAATCTGTTTTGTTCCGGTGTGGGAAACAGTACATGCCAGCTGGAAGCACCGCAGGTTTGCGCTCTGGTCTTTACTGCGGCAAGAATCAAAGGAATCAGTTCAGGCAACAGGTCTTCTTGATTGGTGAGTACCCGTTGTCCACTGCTGGGCGTATAAGGAACTGCTGTCACCAGTTTGGGGTAGTAACTGTAGCCGCGGGTCTGAAAGGCATCTGCCCACGACCAGTCGAACACGTATTCTCCGTAGGAGTTGTGTTTCAGGTAAAGCGGCATCACTGCAAGCAACTTGCCCTGAGGTGATACGACCGTAACATGTTGCGCTTGCCAGCCACTTTTTGCCGTGGCGCAACCGGAGAGCTCCATGGCCAGCAGAAATTCGTGACACAGAAACGGACTGGAACTTCCTGCCTGCTGGTTCCATTGCTGAGCATCAATGTCCTGCAGGGAACTGGCAAAACGCACTTCGGCAGATTGTATGGCGGAATCTGTGATCACGGTTCGCCCGAGGGGTTGAGTCAGCTTAGTGTAGTTGGCGTAATTGTAATAAACCAGTAGCATTGGCTGAACCGGGAGAGATCAATCTTGTTACGCAAAATCAGTCAACTCCGATCAGGTCTGCGCAAATCTGAAGCCAAGGTGGCGGACTATGTGCTGGATCACCCTGCGGAAATCATCAATTTGCGCATCGTCGATCTGGCCTCGCAGGCTGAAGTGAGCGAACCCACGGTAATACGCTTCTGTCGCGCCCTGGGATTTGATGGCTACAAATCGTTCAAGCTGCAATTGGCGCAGCAGCTGGGCGCCGGCAGCGTGTTTACCCAGTTCGCAGTGGACGACAATGACACTATTGCCGAGGTGAGCAACAAGGTTTTCGATTCCACCATTGGTTCATTGATCAGCGTGCGCGATGAGATAGATCCTCGAGCACTGGAGAAAGCCATTAACGCCATCGCCAAGGCCAATCGTGTCGAGTTCTATGGTTTCGGCGCATCCGGTTCAGTAGCGGCAGATGCGCAACACAAGTTTTTCCGTCTGCAGCTTTCCACCGCCGCCTATACTGATCCTCACATTCAGCACATGTCAGCCATTTCGCTGGGCAAAAAGGACGTGGTAGTGGCGATCTCTCAATCCGGATTGACCAAGGCATTGCTGCAGAGTGTCAAGCTGGCCATGGAGGCTGGCGCGACGGTGATCGGGCTGGCGCCGGAAA
>JBBDXV010000074.1:0-7851 GCA_040902165.1 Pseudohongiellaceae bacterium | reverse complement strand
TCGAAGCCATCAAGGCGCAAATGCAGGATGCCGTTGATGAAGGCTTTCTTGCCGGTGCCCTGCTGATGGTTGGTAACCGCGATGGGGTTGGCATGTTGGAATCCGTAGGCTATCGCAAACAGGGCGGCCAGGATCCGGTCAATAAGGACACCCTCTTCCGCATCTACTCGATGACCAAGCCAATTGTCAGCGTGGCTGCGATGTCCATGGTTGAGGATGGTCTCCTGAGTCTCGAAGATCCGGTCGGCAAATACATTCCTGAATATCTGGATATGGAAGTCATCGACAGGGAAACCGGTGCTACAACTCCCGTCCGTAATACCATGACAGTGCGCCACATTATTACCCACACCTCAGGCGTCATTCAGGCGCGATTTTCACCTGATAGCGCCCTCGGCAAGATGTATACCGAACGACTTCCTTCTGACGGCATTACCCTGTCGCAGCATGCAAAACTGCTGGGCGAATTACCCGTTTATTTCGAACCAGGCAGTGCCTGGCACTACGGTCATTCAACCAATGTGCTCGGCGCCGTTCTTGAGGCAGCCAGCGGTCAGACTCTGGACGTCATCCTGCAGGAACGCATATTGGGTCCGCTGGGCATGAATGACACTTCCTTTTTCGTACCGGCCGGCAAGGCTTTCCGCATCGCCGAACCAATTTACGGCGAGATGCCGAACAATACGGTTGTGCGTCCGCTGCTTTCCGCCGATGGCGGGCTGAATTCTTCAGCCGAAGACTACACGCGCTTTGCTGAAATGCTTCTTAACGGTGGCGAGTATCGTGGCGTGCGTATCATTGAAGAAGCCACACTGCAGGCAATGCTGGAAAAGCACATCACGCCCGAGGTGTCGCGAGAATTTTATTTCTACGGTGATCGCGGCGACTGGGGCCTGGGTTTCCATCTGCAACCTACCGACGGCAACAACGCCAACGGTCCGCATAATTTCGGCTGGCGCGGTATTGGTGGCACCCTGTTTCTGGTTGACCGCGAGAATGATTTCTATCTGATCTATATGGAACAGCGAATGGGTGGACCGGGTCGTGCACCATTTGATAACAACGCCGCTCAGCGTGTTGTCTATGAGGCAATGACGGACTGACCGGTTCGTCGGATTTCGGTATAACAACTTGCAGCGGGACTTTCTCCGCTGCTGTGTGGGATTAAAGATAGAACCTGTGTTCATGCCGGCAAATCCAGACGCCTGCACAGAGCAAGCCCGCTCGACCGGGAAGCGCTGCGTAGCGAATAGCGCCAGGGACGATAGCGCGGGACGGGCCAGGGATGGCCCAACTGAGCGAAGTAGCGCTTCCCGGTCGAGCGGGCGGAATAATGCGCTGATTTTGTTGCTTGTGTGGGGCTCCCCCAGTCGAGCGGGCGGATAGTGCAATTATTTTATTGTTTGTGTAGCGCTCGCCAGTCGAGCGGGCGGAATAATGCGCTGATTTTGTCGCTTGTTATGCAGGAGTACTAGTCGAAATCTTTAACCAGCGACTCTCGAGTGCTGTCAGTTAACTGGATTTTCTGACGATAATTTGGATGCTCACAAATTATCGTCCATGCTGCGCCGTTTTTGGCGGCTGCGATGGTTTCCGGCGGAAATTCATAGCGCATGAAATGCACCGCAGACGTTTTTTCTGCAGTAGTGCGTTCCAGATCTTCATCGGCAATCGGCGCCACCGGTTTGCAACCCGCGATTTCAATCAAAACCTGTTCCTCTATGCCGATGAGGCGGGCCAGCTGTTTGCGACGTTCGTCCTCATCGGGAAATTCAATCATGAAAGTGACTTTCAGATTTGATCCGTCCGGAATCAGCGGATTGTAAGCGGCCAACTCTTCCTTGATATCTTCAAGGCGGGTAATTTTTTCCGAGCGCATCAATTCCTGCACCTGGTAATGCATGGTCTTATAGTCTTCGAAATGCAGAGAGGCATTGACTCCGAGCGCCACGCGGCGGTTTTTCTTGTGCTCAATCATGGATTGGCGAAACGCCGGTCGTTGCGCTTCGTAGACGTCATTGCTGTGCAAGTCATCCATCGAAATCTTTTTCATTGCTGATCCTGTGTTCATCATAGATAGAGGCTGGTCGCGATCAAATACCGTAGGCCAGACACAAAAGCTCAAGCGGATGCGTGTGCTGCTGGCCGTTCGCGAGGTTATGTTCAATATGTCGTCCGGCGACAGGACAGTCGCTGCCAAAATATTTTGGCTCATGCTGTTTTACCTGTTTGACTACTGGTGCGACGATCTTGTTGGCGTACTGCATGGTTTCTTTCTTGACGCCATAGGTGCCGTCATGGCCGGAACAGCGTTCTATGGTTTTTACTACTGTGCCGGGCACCAGTTCCAGCACCTGGCGGGTTTTGGGGCCGATGTTCTGTACACGCTGGTGACAGGCAACGTGGTAACTCACATCACCCAGCTGGTTCTTGAAATCAATTTTGAGTTTCCCGTCCTTGTGAAGTTTGTGAAGAAATTCGAACGGGTCTGCGAATGCCCTGGCAACTGCCTGTACCCGTACATCGTCGGGAAACATCAGTGGCAATTCCTGCTTGAACATCAGCACGCAGGAGGGTACGGCCGCCAGAATTTTGTACCCCGCCAGCGCCTTTGCATATAACTCCGGAATATTCCGCTCCATCAGCAATTTGACGCTGTCCAGATCACCCAATTCCAGCTTCGGCATGCCACAGCAATGTTCCCGTCCCATCAAGCTGACTTGTACATTATTGTGTTGCAGAACCTTTATCAGGCTGGTACCGACATCCGGCTCGTTGTAATTGCAGTAACAGGTGGTAAATACAACTACCTGCGCCTGCGGGGCAGCCGGAACCTTTTCGGCGCTGTTGGCGATTTGCTGTCGCAGGGTCGGTCGCGCATATACAGGCAGACGTGCGTCCTGGTGAATTTCCATCACACTGTCCAGCACCTTGCGCAACGTTGGGTTGCGGTTTGCAGCGTTGACCGCTGCATTGATAATCGGCGTGGTGGCAATCTTGCCAACCAGATCCGTGCTGGTGATCAGTTTGTCGCGAAATTTGGCCTGCCCCTTGCTGTATTTCACTGCCTTGGCACGCAGCATCAGATGCGGAAAATCCACATTCCATTCGTGTGGCGGAACGTAGGGACATTTGGTCAGATAACAAAGATCGCAGAGGTAACATTGATCGACGACCTTGGTGTAATCGGCAACCGCAATGCCGTCCACTTCCAGAGTCGGACTCTCGTCTACCAGATCGAACAGTACCGGGAATGCGTTGCACAGGCTCACACAACGTCGGCATCCGTGACAGATGTCGTAGACGCGCTCAAGTTCCCGGTTCAGGTCCTGCTCGTCCCAGAATTTGGGTTCATTCTGGTTGAGCGGATGTCGGGTCGGAGCGCCCAGTCCTCCTTCTCTGCCTTCCTCTGACATAAGTTGTATCGCGATCCGGTGTGCATTAAAAAACCCGATGGTCGCCGAAGCGACACATCGGGGGTCATATCCTGGTAATCAGGCTTCCAGCGAGTCGAGCGCTTTCTGGAAACGGTTCGCGTGCGAACGCTCGGCCTTGGCCAGGGTTTCCATCCAGTCGGCTATCTCATCGAAACCTTCGTCGCGGGCATCTTTCGCCATCCCGGGATACATGTCGGTGTATTCATGGGTTTCGCCTGCAACTGCTGATTTCAGGTTGTCCGGGGTTCCGCCAATGGGCATGCCGGTCGCCGGATCGCCTGTTTCTTCCAGATATTCCAGATGGCCATGGGCATGTCCGGTCTCGCCTTCGGCAGTGGAACGGAACAGTGCGGATACATCGTTGTAACCTTCAACATCGGCTTTCTGGGCGAAATACAGGTAACGACGGTTTGCCTGGGATTCACCTGCAAATGCAGCTTTCAGGTTGTTTTCAGTTTTTGAACCTTTCAATGACATGGACTTTCTCCTTTAGGGGTTAGCGCATATTCAACGCAAGACTATTGCCAGCGTCTCTCTCCAGCTTCGGTGACGCCTAACTTAAGCCAATTGATCTATTGATGCCAATTGATTTTTCTTCGTGCAGCAATCGATTTTTTCGATTAGTATTTCCCGCCATGATTCCCAGTTTCAAACAATTGAAATATCTCTGTGCAGTAGCGGAGCACCGCCATTTCAGCAAGGCTGCAGAAGCCTGTCACGTTACCCAGTCGACACTTAGCGCCGGTATTCAGGAGCTGGAGAAACAGCTTGGTGTCACTATTTTTGAACGCAACAAGAAGCAGGTGCTGATTACCCCGGTAGGCGAAAAATTGTTGCTGCAGGCACGCAGCCTGCTCGGGGATATGGAGGATTTTGTCGCCATTGCCCAGGCCAGTCAGGCGCCGCTTTCAGGCGAGATCAGGCTAGGTGTGATTCCGACCATTGGACCGTTTCTGTTACCGCAGATGCTCACGGTTCTGCGCCGCGACTATCCGCGCCTGAAACTGTTTTTAAAAGAAGGGCTAAGTGCCGAGTTGTTGCACAAACTGCAACAGGGTGAACTTGACCTGGTCCTGCTGGCATTGCCGTTTGCGCTGCCGGAAATGCAGGTGGAAAAGTTGTTTGATGATGAGTTTGTATTGCTGCTGCCGCCACATCATTCATTGCAGAAGGCAAAATTTGTAAATCAGCAGGATTTGAACAACATGAAACTATTGTTGCTGGAAGAGGGGCATTGTCTGCGTGATCATGCGCTGGAAGCCTGTCGATTACAGAGCAAGCAAACCGACCTGGTCTATCAGGGAACCAGTTTGCATACACTGGTGCAAATGGTCGCCAACGGCCTGGGAACAACCTTGCTCCCGGAAATGGCCGTGCAAGCCGACATATTGGGTGATACCAATCTGCAGATAAAGCGTTTCAAGGACCGGAAGGTAAGTCGCGGTATCGGGCTGGCATGGCGTCAGTCGGATCCCAGGGTTGCCGATTATCAGGCACTGGCCGTTTTTATCAAGGATTGGGTCAAGGAGCATCGCAACAAAAACGCCCGGCCTGCAAGTGTTGACAGGCATTCAGGCGCTTGATCAGAGGTTCCCCCGGCATGCGCATATTCGCCATTTCTGATTTGCACGTTGATTACCCGGAAAACCTGGACTGGATCGAGAGCGCTATCGATCAATCCTGTCAACACGACCTGCTGATTCTTGCCGGAGATGTCAGTGATGACCTTGCGCTGTTGCGGCGGATCTTTTTGTTCCTGACCAGGAAATTTCTCAAAGTGCTGTTTGTGCCGGGCAACCATGAGCTTTGGCTGCGTGACGGTTCTGAAGATTGTTCGCTGCGTAAATTTGCAAGTGTCAGGAAGTTATGCAACGAAACCGGAGTGATTGACAGTCTTTACGTCCATGGCCATATCACATTTGTACCATTATTCAGCTGGTATGATTATTCCTTTGCCGAACCGGACCGGCATCTTCAACGCGCCTGGCGAGATTTTGGCGCCTGTCGCTGGCCGCCTGAAATGCAGACCTGTGCGGATATAAACAGGTATTTCCTCAATCTCAACCTGCCGCTGCTGGACAGCACAAATGAACTGGTCATCAGCTATTCTCACTTCCTGCCCCGTATTGACCTGATGCCAGCGCGAATTCCGCCGAAAAAGCGCAAGGTTTACCCGGTGTTGGGCAGTAACGCGCTCGGTCATCAGGTTCGCCGTCTGCGACCGGACATTCATGTCTATGGTCACAGCCATGTGAATCGTGCGGTGACACTAGACGGTATCCGGTTCATCAACAATGCCTATGGCTATCCCGGAGAGGATCGTATTGCGCGCAAACATCTGTTTTGCATTTATGACGACAGTTATCCGGTCGCCACGGGTCAGACTGCCGCCGGCGGTGGTTCCGCGTGAATCCTGGAGAAAACAGCGTCCATCTGTGGTTGGCGGATATGGCGGATTTTACCCGGCCGGAAATGCTGGGGAAATGTCGCAGCCTGCTGTGTGAAACTGAACTGGAACGGGCCAAACGGTTTGTCTTTGAACGGCATACCAATCGCCTGTTGATCACCCGTGGAATACTGCGCAGTCTGCTAAGCAGTTATGCCGAGGGAATCAAGCCGGCTGACTGGCGATTTCAGTTCAATGAATACGGCCGGCCGGCGATTGCCTCTCCGGAACTTGACATACCGCTTTACTTCAATCTTTCCCATAGCGGTCAACATCTGGCCGTGGTGGTTTCAAGACGGCCGTTGACCGGTGTGGATGTGGAACAGTTTTCACACCGGCGTCGCCTGCTGGATATTGCCGGGCGATTTTTTTCGGTGCAGGAGTGCCGGGAACTTGAAGCGCTTGCCGGCGCGCTGCAACTGGAACGCTTTTATAGTTTGTGGACCTTGAAAGAAGCCTATATCAAAGCCTGTGGGCAGGGGCTGGCTATTCCATTGCGTGAATTCAGCTTCAGCTTTCCGGTAAAAAACCGTATCGCTGTGCAATTCGATGCACGCAGGGCTGATTCTTCCGGGAACTGGCGATTCTGGTTATACCGTTTGAACGAGGCCAGTCTCGCCGTCGCTGTTTCTGTGCCGGCGGCCGGTAGATTGATTGAGGTGGTATCCGGAAAGATTACCAACCTGGACAAACATGTCCCGCTGAAACTGCAGCTGGTGGCGAGGAAATCAATCTGAAGGCCAAAGTACCCATAGACTTGTTCAGAGGTTCCCTGAATTTTCAGCCGTCGGTTTCGCCCGGCTCAGACGGGTCGGTATGCCACATTCGCACCGTACGGATCATGTTGTCTTTCACCTGCAGGATTTCGGCAAAGTGATTGCCGAGTCGAATGCCGACTGCGGAATCAGGAATTGATTCAAGAATCTCCATCAACAGGCCATTGAGAGTCTTGGCGCCGCTGGTTTCCAGCTCCCAGGACAGTATCCGGTTGATATCTCTCACACTTGCACTGCCCTCGATCAGAAAGCTGCCATCGGGCTGTGGATGAATCTCCCGACCGCTGTCCGCCAGGTCGGTGGTAAATTCGCCGACAATTTCTTCCAGGATATCTTCGAGAGTGACGATGCCCTTGACCGCACCGTATTCATCAACCACTACCGCCATGCGTAATTTGCGTTTCTGGAAATTAGACAACTGGGTATGTAGCGGAGTGCTTTCCGGAATGTAGTAGGGCTCAGTGGATTCCTGGATGATTGCAGCCTTGGTAACGTTTTCGAGTTTCAGCAATTTGCCGATACTGCGCATGTGCAGGATGCCGACGATAGTGTCGATGTCGCCCTTGTATAGGGGAACCCGGGTATGTTGGGTTGCGGAAATCTGGCTGAGGATTCCTTCGATATTGTCTTCCAGATCGATACCCGCCACATCATTGCGCGGAACCAGGATGTCGTTCACCGTTACTTTTTCCAGATCAAGTATATTCATCAGCATGCCATGACGTCGAAGCGGCATGTGCGCGGCAGATTCATAGACGATGGTACGCAATTCTTCCTGGCTAAGCTGGTGTGCGTCATCGCTTCGCGGTTTGAATCCGAGCAATGTCACCATCTTGTTGGAAACGATATTTACCATCCAGACGATCGGATACAGCAGCTTCAACAGAAACAATAGAATGAGGCTTGACGGGTAGGCGATCTTTTCCGGATAGAGCGCAGCAATGGTCTTGGGTGTGACTTCGGCAAAGATCAGGATCACCAATGTCATCACACCGGTAGTAATGAGCGGCTCGGGACTCCCGAACAGGGATATAGCAATCGACGTGGCAATTGACGCGGCAAGAATATTGACGAAGTTGTTACCAATCAGAATGATGCCGATAAGTCGATCCGGTTGTTCCAACAGTTTACTGGCGCGTGTGGCGCCGGCGTGGCCGATTCGCTTGAGATGTTTTAACCGGTAGCGATTCAG
>JBBDXV010000073.1:0-7867 GCA_040902165.1 Pseudohongiellaceae bacterium | reverse complement strand
GAATCAAACCAGTCACCTCCGACCCCACTGAAACCCACCTCCGACCCCACTGAAAAAATCAGGTGACATGGCGCAGCACGTTCAACGGGCTGACGTTCACTACCTTGCGGGTGGAGTTAACACCCAGACCGGCGATAATCAGCATGCCGGCCAGCGGACCGGCGAGCCACACCCAGTAATGCAGACTGAAACCCTGTTCGAAAACGATTTCCTGCAGATAGTAGAGACTGGCCTCCGCACCGACCGTGGCGATGACGCCGGCGATCACGCCGATGGTGGCAAATTCGATCAGCAGACTGGTGAGGATGAGTTTGCGCCCGGCACCCAAGGTGCGCAGGATCGCGTTCTCGCGGAAGCGTTCATCGAGTGTCGCATTGACGCAGGCCAGCAGCACCAAGGCACCGCTTACCAGCACCAGTATGGAAATCAATTCAATCGCAGAGGTTACCTGGGCAATGATGTTCTGAATCTGTTCGATCAGCGCATCAATCTCGATGACTACGATGGTGGGAAACAAACGGATCAGATCATTAAGCAGATATTTTTGCTCTTGTTCCATCAACGCGGTGGAAAGATAGGTTGCACCAAGATGATCGAGCGTACCCGGCGAAAAAATAAAGTAGAAATTCGGTTGCATATTGTCCCAGCGCACACTGCGCAGATTATGCACCTCCACTTCCACCTGCTGCTGGTTTACTTCAAATTCGATGCGGTCCCCCACTTCAATGCCCAACCAGTCTGCATACTCCTGTTCTACTGAAACAAACCCTGGCCCCACATTTTCAGTCCACCACTGACCGTCGGTTATCTGGTTTTCCGGCGGCAGAGTCCCGGTCCAGGTAATCTGCCGATTTCCCATTCCGCCACCACTACCTTGTCCCTGTTGTCGTTCGGTGTCACTCTGACCATCCTCCCCGGCGACGGATTCTTCACCGGCATCGGTCGCGCTTCTCTCGGTGACATTGCTCGCGTTCTCGTCATCATCATCCCATCGCGGCCTCGGTGCTGTACCGTTAATGGTATTGATGCGCGCGCTGATCATCGGAAAGAAAATGTTTTCTTCAACCCCGTTCTCGCGAAAGAACGTCTGGATGCCTTCGACCTGCGCCTGGGTGATATTCATCATGAAGTGATTGGGTGTGTTTTCCGGTAACTGGGCCTGCCAGTCACTGATCAGATCCGTGCGCAACAAGGTCAACACCAGTACAGACATGATGGTGACAGAGAAAACCAGCACCTGCAGGACATTCTGTTTGCGCCGTCTGCGGGTGGCCGACATGGCCAGTTTCCAGGCACTGCCAGCTTTCATGCCTACGGAACTGCTGGACCTCAGCAACAGCCAGGAGACTACCGACAGCACAGCTGCTATCCCGGTCACCGACAACACCAGCACTGAGGTGAGCACAAAGTCCTGGCTGTACCACAGAATCAAGGTCACCGATCCGGCCAGACCAAACACATAGGGCACGTTAGGACCAATCTTCTGCTGGTCCAGGTCCTTGCGTAGCACCCTCAGCGGCGAAGTATTTCGCAAGGCCAGCAACGGTGGCAGCGCGAAAGACATCAGGCAAATGAATGCGGTAAGCGAGCCAATGACATAAGGCTGGATTCCGGCACTGGGCAGGTCGACAAGAATGATCGATCTCAACAACGTCAGGATCAGGTAATGGATCAGCCAGCCCAGCAGCCAGCCGGTCACAATGGCGACCAGTGACAGAAACAGTTGAATCGCAATATAGATGGTTGTTATCTGGTTGGATGTGCAACCCAGGGTCTTGAGAATCGCCACGTAATCGTAATGTCGTTCACTGTAGCGCTTCGCAGTCAATGCAATGGCCACACCCGCCAGCAGTACTGCAAACAGACTCCCCAGCAGCAGGAAGCTCTCCGCCTTGTTGAGCGCATCACTGACCTCCTCGCTTTCATCGCGCACATCACGCAACCGGAAACGATCCGGAGACTCTACCTCCAGCCATTGGGCAAAGGATTCCAGACGGCCCTGATCACCGGCAAACAGATAGCGATAACTGACCCTGCTGCCAAGCTGTATTACATTGGTGGCCGGCACATCGACAAGATTCAACATCAGGCGCGGTCCGGCGTTGTCTATCATGCCACCACCCTGCCGGTCAGGTTCGGTGACGATAATGCGCGCAACCCGCAATGCAGCTTCACCGACGTAAACCGTATCGCCGACATTGATTTCCAGTGCCGGCAGCACGCGGGACTCCAGCCAGGCTTCACCCGGCGCCGGCCCTCCGGCTATCGGTCTGCCGCGGGTAAACGGCTGATCGGTAATGATGACTTCACCGCGCAGGGGATAGGTATCACTGACTGCCTTGGCGGAAACCAGCATCTGTCCCTGATCGGAGAACGCCATCGAAGTAAAGGAAATGGTTTCTGCTGTTTGCAACCCACGACTGACCGCCTCGTCCAGCCATTCGCGCGGCGGTTGCTGGCGACCACCAAGTACCCGGTCGGCCGCGAGCATGTTGGCAGACTCCAGCAGCAGTGCCTGTTCCAGGCGATCGGTAAACAGCGCAATACCGGTGACCGACGTGACTGCCATCACCAGGGCAAGAAACAGCAGTTTCAGTTCACCGCCCTGCCAGTCACGCCACAGCAATACCAGCGACAGTCTTATCAGTGACAGGAAGTTCCTGCCGCCGGCATTTACATTTTCAGGCATGGGCCAGGGTCCTGTTCTCGGCAACAACCTCGCCGGCAACCAATGTTATGAAACGGCTGCACCGTTCTGCCAGTCTTGGATCGTGGGTCACCAGCACCAGGGTCGTGGAATACTCCCGATTCAATTCAAACAACAGGTCTATGACCCGGGCGCCTGTGGCTGTATCAAGATTGCCGGTGGGTTCATCGGCAAACAGAATGCGCGCTTCTGAAGCAAACGCTCTGGCTATCGCGACACGTTGCTGTTCACCGCCGGACAACTGGTTGGGATAATGATGACTGCGGGATTCAAGGCCTACACGTACGAGTAACTGCATGGCCTTGTCTTTTGCCAGCGGGTCTCCCTTCAGCTCAATCGGCAGCATGACGTTTTCCAGCGCAGTCAAACTTGGCAGCAACTGAAATGACTGGAACACGAAACCTACCAATCGACCGCGCAACAGGGCGCGCTGTTCTTCGTCCAGGCTCACCAGGCTGTTGCCGTCAAGAATCACGTCACCGGAACTGGGGCTGTCCAGTCCGGCCATCAGTCCCAGCAGTGTGGATTTGCCTGATCCCGATGCCCCTATGATTGCCACCGCCTCACCGTCTCCGATGTCGATAGAGACATCCTTGAGAATGGTAAGTGAACCTTCGCTGGTTGGAACTGTCTTGGTCAGTTTTTCGGTCTTGATCATCATCGAATGCCGGCGATTTCAGGAAGCTGTGCATTATAGAGGGAAATTCGGCGCGGTATCACGCCAAAACACCTTCCTTCCGCGCCGTTGACCGCATCGCCGGATTACATTGCCTGCTTTGACCTATAGAATTGGCAGAATTGGGGTCAGCGTAAAATTTTCAGTAGGGTCGGAGGTGACCGAAATGTTCAATGTAGGCCAAATGTTCAATGTCCGGCGGATCACCTCCGACCCTACTGAAAAATATACTCTGACCCCAATTCTGACCCTGCTGCTTTTGTCAGTGTGCAGTCTCGGTTTGGCCAACGAGCCCGGTCATACTGTCATGGTTTATGGCGACAGCTTGAGCGCAGCGTATGGCATTGAGCAGAATGCGGGTTGGGTAAATCTGCTGGAACAGAAACTAGAGGCGGAGAAACTGCCGTTCAGGGTGGTCAATGGCAGTGTCAGCGGTGAAACGACAACCGGTGGACTTGCCCGCCTGCCGGCCATGCTTGAAGCCTACCGTCCGGATATTTTGCTGTTGGCACTGGGTGGCAATGACGGCCTGCGCGGTCTGCCGCTGGAAAGCATCCGGGAGAATCTGCTTGCCATGATCGATCTGGCGCGCAATGCCGGCATCGAGGTCGTGTTGGCCGGGATTCAGATTCCACCAAATTATGGCCCGCGTTATGCCGAGCCGTTTTATCAGCAATACCAGGAAATTGCGCTTGAAACCGGCGTACCCCTGATCCCGTTTCTGATTGATGGCATTCCGCAACAGCCGCAGCTGATGCAGGATGACGGCATTCACCCGCGGGCCGAAGCCCAGTTCATGATTTTGGATAATGTCTGGCCGGTGCTGCAACCACAGTTGGAAAAACAGATCGCGACACACTGAGCTATGATCGTCAGAGAAAAACCTGACCGGGGAGTTGATCAGTCGGCCTGTTCGACCGCCATGTTCAGTCGGATATGATCGCGCTGATTGAGTTTGAAACCGGAACCCTTATACCAGCGACGCAGGGTTTCCATATCACCCTTGGCCTCGCCGTATATACTTGAAACCTGGGATTCCCGGCAGAACTTTACTACTTCGTCCAGCAATGCAGTCCCGATGCCGCGATTGCGATAGGCATGGGAAACCTCAATGTTCTTGAGGCAATAAGAAATACCCAGCGACCGTACTGCGGACGAATCTTCGCTTGATTGCGATTGCTGCCGTGCAAGGACAGCGTTTCTCGCACTCAGGTGGGCATAGGCGATCGCATGAGTGCCGTTGAATACCTGGAAAAAAAGTCGCGGACCCAGGGCAACCGGCTGGCGCAGCCGGATTTCGGGTAATCCACATTGAAGATGATTCATAGGTCCAATCTAGCGACTTATGGTCACCCGAATCGTGACAGACCTCACACTTTGTGGCGATCCCCTGAAATGAGGTACATCATGACCGCCGAGGCGATATTGCAGACACCGATGATCAGGAGCGCGAGATCGTAGTTACCAGCCTGATCATAGTACAGGGCAACGAGAATCGGACCTAACGCCGACATGCCGAAAGTAAAGGGCATGGCCATGCTGCGCACCGAGCCGAGGTAACGGCGCCCGAAAAACGCCGCCCAGATCACTTCCTGCAGCGGAATCAGCCCGCCCCAACCCACGCCCATCAGCAGAAACGAGGCGTACACCAGAATATCGATCCGGAACATGACACTGAGCACGATCGACATGACCGACAGGCCGGTAAGCGCGGCACCCACAGCCGCCAGTATTCCGGGGCGGAAACGGTCGATCAAAACACCCCAGAACGGTTTGCTGAGAAAGGCCGGAATTGAAGCCAGTGACAGCATGGAAGCGGCAACAATGCGCGAGAATCCTGCATCAGTCAGCAGCGGAATGGTTTGCAGCAGCATCGTCGTGATCGAGATCTGAAATAATCCGAATGCCAGCACCAACAGGTAAAAACGCAGGGTGCGCATGGCCTGGGCACGGGTCATCGAGCGATCGAAGTCAGCCTGTGCCAGCAATCCCGCACCGGAAGCCATCTGCTCAGCAGTCTTCCCGTCCGGGTGCAGCGCGTAATCTTCAGGGCTGCGCTTGATGATCAATGCCATCGGCAGGGTCAGCAACAGGCCTGCGACTCCGAGAATACGCCAGGAATCCCGCCATCCGACGATATCCACCATCCAGGTCGCCAGCGGCGGTAACAGAATCCCGGACAGTGACACACCCATCGCAGCAATGGCGACGGCTTTACCGCGACGCTCGACAAACCATTTGCCGAGCGTCACATTGACTACCAGATTCCCGATCATCGTGGCACCCATGGTCAGGATCAGCCCATTCAACACAATCCATTGTGCAAGCGTCTGGACACTGCCGAGCGCGTAGACCGCGATGGACATGATCAGGGAACCGGCAATGATAAACGGTCGACCCCCGTAACGATCAATATAGGTGCCAATGAAAAATCCGGTCGTTGCCAGCACGATCTGTCCGATCGAGCGGGCGGTGGTAAATTCCGTCCGGCTCCAGCCGAACTCTTCAGTCATCGGTGTCAGGAAAGCACCGACGACGTAATTCTGCATGCCGACGGCGACAAACTGGGTGATGAAGGCAGCGGCCACGATCCAGTAGCCATAGAAAATGGGTCGTGCGACCCGGTTGAAAGTGTTTGCCATTTATGCCGTGGTGAGAATCAGGAAAACAGGGTTCGGTAATAAACCCGCAGCATAATAGCACCCCAGATGAAGGACAGCAGCATCACTGCGGCGCCGGCGAAATGCACAATAGTTGCGACCTTTTCATCCTGGGCGAGCCAGCCAAGTTGCCGCAGGATATTGTTCCAGTCGTGCATCCCTGGCCGGTCAGCACCGGTACCTCCTCCCAGCAGGGGCAGACGCATCACTGTGGCATCGGCAATATACGGTGACAGATCCATCATGCTTTGACCGGTCCACCACAGTCCGATGGACGCACCGAATCCATCCTTGTTGGCAACCAGAAATGCAGCGCAAATAAACAGCGGAACCAGCACCTGAAAAAGACTGCCGCCCAGAATCGTCATGAAGCGCCCGGCGGGAATAAAAATAAAATGCCCGGCCTCATGAAACACCAGGTTTACGTTGTGCAGGAAGGATTGCCCGATCTCATTGCTGTGGAAATCCAGCAGTATGAAATTACTGCCCCAGAACAGAAACACGGTGAATATCGCCGCACAGAAGATGAATTCCATGCGGCCAATATGCGGATGCGGAGGAATCAGAAAGCGCGTGATGCGTTCGCCCAGCGGCAGCTTCTGTGTATTTACCGGGGCGACATTGGGTTCGATGTACTCCGCCACCAGGCTTTTCAGCCATTTGTTGTATACCAGGCCGCAGACCGCACATTCCTGCGCAGCTACAGGGTCGTCAGGCGGTTGTTGATAGCCACATTTGGGACAGGTCTTGTACATGGAATCAGGATCAAATCATCAGGCCTGATTCTATATCGGAAGACCGGCGAGAAAATTGCGCGTTCTCAGGGTCGGCCCAGACGATATCTGCCGGGCATGATGAATAACACTGCCGTAGCCGGGCAGATTTCTCAGGTTGTGGGCTAATGCATCCGCCGCATTTTCGAGCTGCTGCGCGCTGCGAGCGATCTGCCAGTGCTCAGCCTGGGCAGCGACCGGAATGGTAGCCAGGATCAATACAAGTGCTAATCCGAAGAATCGCGGTTTCATGGCGTCTACCTCGTTGGGCGAGTATTGCCTGTCACATTAGGTTCTGGCAACTGAACCGGGATTTAACCCGATGGTTTACTGACCTTTAGCGGTTATTGCGAGGTAGCGACGAATCATTTCAGGAAGTCCGAACTGCAGGCACTTGGCTTTCTGGAATCCTCCCTGCTGCATACCGACAGTCACTGGGAATGGGAAAACGGTTGGGAGATCCACACCGGTTTCAACCTCACCCGTGAAGGGGTCAAGACGCCCTTCCAGATTGTCAGCGGCGTGACAGTGCCGGTCGGCAGATACAATCTCTGGTGCGATACAACGAGCGTGATGATCTGATCGCGACCAATATCCGTTTCTCCTGGCTGCAATCTGCCAACTCGGGTTTGTATCTGGTGTACAACGAAGTGGATGAAAGCGGCCTGGGCGCGCCGCCTGAGCGGGCGCGGGAGTTCATTGTCAAGTACAGCTATATTTTTGACTGGTTTAATTGAGCAGGGAGGATGGCTTGTCCGTTCCCGGAAGCACTTGTCCGGAACCGGACAGGATTGCGGAGGCATCATACGGCTTACTATTCAACAAGCTCGACAATCCTTTACTGCGGAGATACCCTTTATTCGTCCAATACACAAACTCAGGAGTCTGACAATGGTCAAGGCGATGGTTAAACTGCCCGCACCGGTTTTTGCATTACTGATATTGCTGGCGGCTGGCGCGAACACGGTGCTGGCACAGGAGCGTGAATACATTAACCCTCGCAGCGCTGCCGATACCGGCGTGCCGCCATTCAGCGGCGCTGTACGCACCG
>JBBDXV010000072.1:4923-7889 GCA_040902165.1 Pseudohongiellaceae bacterium | reverse complement strand
AACAGTCTGTAAAAAGAGCCTGCGGCCTTTTTAACATATTAGCAGGCGGGCTCTATTAATTTTTGATACCGGCAAATCTACACCACATCCCGCTGTTTTATCTACCCTTTTATGGAACGAAGCTTCTCGTTGTCAAAAAAAAGAGGCCATCGGCCTGTTTAACTGGAAATTCTGTCAGGTTGAACTATCTTTAACTGACCAGCCAAGGAATGGATACCTGCCCATGCCCGCCTCGCCGTTCATGGAAACGCTTCGACAGCATATGCTGGCGCGGCATTACAGCAAGCGCACGATTGATTCCTATCTGTACTGGATCTGGTACTACATCTGCTTCAATAGCAAAAGGGTGCATATCCAGCGTGTACGTCATGCTGGCACCACCTAAAGCCGGCCAAGTACCGCATTCAAGGTCACACTCGGCCGCATCGCTGCCGACGTCTTGACCTGGTCAGGACGATAGTAACCGCCGATATCCACTGGTTTGCCCTGCACTGCCAGTAATTCCGCAACAATCTTTGCTTCATTATCCGTCAGCAATTTTGCCAGCGGCGCAAAGCGCTTCTGCAGTGCCGGGTCGGAAGTCTGGTTTGCCAGTGCCTGAGCCCAATACAGGGCGAGATAAAAATGACTGCCGCGGTTGTCGATCTCACCGACCTTGCGCGCCGGAGACTTGTTGTTATCCAGCAACTGTCCGGTTGCCTGGTCCAGCGTGTCTGCCAGTATTTTGGCTTTGGCATTGCCGGTAACCCCGGCAAGATGTTCCAGCGACGCCGTGAGCGCGAGGAATTCACCGAGTGAATCCCAGCGCAGATAATTCTCCTGCACAAACTGCTGCACATGTTTGGGCGCGGAACCACCGGCGCCGGTTTCGAACAGGCCGCCGCCATTCATCAGCGGTACAACGGATAGCATTTTGGCGCTGGTGCCGAGCTCCATAATCGGAAACAGGTCAGTCAGATAATCGCGCAATACGTTGCCGGTGACCGAGATCGTATCCTGTCCGGCTTTGGCACGGGTCAGCGAAAGATTCATCGCATCAACCGGTGTCAGAATCTGAATATCCAAACCCTTGGTGTCGTGGTCCTTGAGATATTTCTCCACCTTGGCAATCACCTGGACATCATGTCCGCGTTTGTTGTCCAGCCAGAAAATGGCCGGCACGCCGGTAGCGCGGGCGCGATTGACCGCCAGCTTCACCCAATCCTGGATCGGGGCGTCTTTGGTCTGACACATGCGCCAGATGTCGCCTTTTTCCACCTTGTGTTCCAGCAGGGTTTTGCCGCTGCTGTCTGTGACTCTTACGACACCGTTGGCGGCGATCTCGAAAGTCTTGTCGTGGGAGCCGTATTCTTCGGCTTTCTGGGCCATCAAGCCGACGTTAGGCACACTGCCCATTGTTCTGGGATCGAAAGCGCCCTGCTGTTTGCAGAATTCGATGACGGTATTGTAGATACCGGCATAGCAGCGGTCTGGTATCACATACTTGGCATCGTGCAATTTGCCGGCGGCATTCCACATCTGGCCGGAGGTGCGGATCGCTGCGGGCATGGACGCATCGATGATGATGTCGCTTGGCACATGCAGATTGGTAATGCCCTTGTCTGAATCCACCATCGCCAGTTCCGGCCGCGACTTGTACACCGCTGCCAGATCCGCCTTGATCGCCGCTTGTTGCTCGGCAGGCAGCGATCCGATCTTTGCATACACATCGCCGATGCCGTTATTGGCATCGATACCCAGCGAAGCGAAAAGGTCGGCGTATTTGCGGAACACTTCCGCATAAAACACAGTCACCATATGGCCAAACATGATGGGATCGGAAACTTTCATCATCGTCGCTTTCAAGTGCAGGGACAGCAGTACACCTTGGGCTTTGGCATCATCGATCTGCTGTGAGTAGAATTTGCGCAGCGCATTGCAGCTCATTACCGAGGCATCGATAATCTCACCGGCTTTCAGCGAGGTTTTCTCTTTCAGCACTGTTACGCTGCCATCACTCGCTAGCAGCGAGATCTTCACATCGGTGGCTGCGGCAACGGTGACCGATTTCTCACTGCCGTAGAAATCACCGGCGTCCATGTGCGTGACATGACTGCGGGATTCTTTGGACCAGGTCCCCATCGAGTGCGGATGCTTGCGCGCATAGGCTTTTACCGACGGTGGCGCACGGCGATCGGAATTGCCTTCGCGCAGCACCGGATTGACCGCACTGCCTTTGATGCGGTCATAACGGGCGCGTGCGTCTTTTTCCTTGTCGTTCTTTGGTTCTTCCGGGTAATCCGGCAGGGCATAGCCCTGGGACTGCAGTTCCCTGATTGCGGCAACAAGCTGCGGTATCGACGCACTGATATTGGGCAGTTTGATGATATTGGCCAGCGGATCCTGGGTCATTTTACCCAGCTCGCTGAGGGCATCGGCAATGCGTTGGTCTGGTTTCAAATAGTCGGGGAAGTTGGCAATGATGCGTCCGGACAGGGAGATATTCCGAGTCTGCACGTCGATGTCGGCCACTGCGGAGAAGGACTGGACAATCGGTAGCAATGAATAAGTGGCGAGTGCCGGCGCTTCATCGGTTTCGGTGTAGATAATGCTTGGCTTGGTGTCAGACATCTTGATTCCCTTTTTCCTTTGATTCTCGTGATTCTCTTGATTGAACGGGTTTTGAAAATGCGGCAGTGCTGCCGGGCTGCGTATTATAGCTTAAACGCGATCACTTCTTCGATTCGATCTGTGTTCGCGATGACCATCAGCAGACGGTCCACTCCCAGTGCAACACCGGCACAGGTCGGCATACCATGCTGCAACGCTGCCAGCAGTTGTTCATCCACCGGCATGGTCGCAAGTCCCATCGCGGCACGTTGCCGGTTATCCGCTTCGAATCTTGCTTTCTGTTCTGCCGGATCGGTCAGCTCAAAATAACCATTGGCGATTTCCATACCGTTCATGAAAAGTTCGAACCGTCTGGC
>JBBDXV010000072.1:0-4823 GCA_040902165.1 Pseudohongiellaceae bacterium | reverse complement strand
AGCTCGACAAAATTGGGCGGTGTGACAGATATCGGCATGTCATTCCAGGACACCACAGAGTAGACATCCTGTTCCTTCAACCAATTCAGCGCATCGGCGATGGCGGCCTTGTCGACGGCGACCTGTTCGAAACTGCCGTCAGTCTTCATGAAATGCCAGAATTCACCATCGGAATACAGATATTCCATCTGGGTTTCCATCACGTCGGCGCTTTCGATCGTATCGCCCGATTTGAAAGTGCGTTCCCAGACCCGGCCGGTTTTCAGGTTGCGAAAGCGTACGCGGTTGAAGGCCTGGCCTTTGCCCGGCTTGACCGTTTCATTTTCCAGAATGGTGCAGGGATCGCCTTCGACCAGTACCTTGAGGCCGTTCTTGAATTCGCTGGTGGAATAGATTGCCATTTTTGCGTTTACCCTTTGCTGCTCATCAGGCTGCTGTTTATACTTTCTATCTACTGTCGATTCAGTCTGTCCAAATACCCATGCCAGAATCGGTGATCAAACTTGTTGCTGCGGATGATGCCGAAAAATGGCAGAGCATATTAGCTGATCTGGTAACAGAACCAAAGGAATTGCTGCAGATTCTTGGACTGGAACCACAGCAGTTTCCTGTTTCCGAACAACTGTTAAGCGCTTTTCCACTGAAAGTACCGCGACCCTATATCGCACGCATGGAAAAGGGCAATAGTGCCGATCCGCTGCTGCGCCAGGTCTTGCCGCTGTCTATTGAAGGACCACTTGTAAAACCAGCAGTAGAACCAACAGAAAAACCAATAGCTAAGCCACCTGCCGGGCAACTCAAAGAGCAGGATTCAGTGGCCGCGACCGATCCCCTGCAGGAACAGAAATTCAATCCGCTTTCCGGTCTGCTGCATAAATACGACGGCCGGGTCCTGTTGACCGTGGCGCCCCATTGCGCGGTGCATTGCCGCTACTGTTTTCGACGCGGATTTGATTACCAAAGCAATACACCCGGACGCCTCCAGTGGCACTCAGTGTTTGATTACATTCAGGCAGATCCTTCGATAAAAGAAGTCATTTTTTCCGGTGGCGACCCCCTTGCGGTCGGCGATCGGCAACTGGCCTGGCTGGCCGGGCAAATCGCGGCAATCCCGCATGTCGAGCGCCTGCGCATCCATACCCGTACACCGGTAGTAATTCCACAGCGGGTAACCCGGTCGCTGATCGACTGGCTGACCGGCACGCGGCTCAAGACAGTGGTCGTGCTGCATTGCAACCATGCCCGTGAAATCGACGATGAAGTAGGCAGGGCTTTTGGGATGTTAGCGACAAATGGCATCACATTGCTGAACCAGTCCGTACTTTTGCGAGGAGTTAACGACAGTTCGGCAGTGCTCTCGGCCCTCAGCGAAAAGCTTTTTTCGGTGAATGTACTACCTTATTACCTGCACCTGCTGGATCCGGTACCCGGCGTCGAGCATTTCGATGTCCCTGAGTCCGAGGCCAGACAGATTGTCGAAGGCATGCGGTCCCGCCTGCCGGGTTATCTGGTTCCCAGACTGGTCAGGGAGGTGGCGGGACATCCGTCCAAGCTTTCTCTGGGCTGATCGCAACCGGTCTTTCAATATCCGCTTTCAACCGGGCCAAAGGATTGGCAATGAGCAAACCCGCCGTCAGTAACAATAACTTCCTTCCGCTGCCGGCCGATCCCGCGCCTGCAACCCATCCGGATACTCGCCGGGACGCGGTCACCGGTCTGCTGGGGGAAGACTACTTTTGCGAACGGCTTGATCAGCTGCTGGCGGCCCGCAACCAACCCGGAACACCAATCACCCTGGCGCTTTTGCAGCTGGAGAATTTCTATGAAATTCGCAGCTGGGTCGGCAAGTCGGAGGCGGATCTGCTGCTCGGCGATATCGCCCGTCTGCTTAAAAAAACTTTACCGAAGAAGTCGCCAGTTTGCCGCTGCCGCAATAATGAATTCGCCGTGCTTTTGATCGGTGATAGCAGCCGTCGCGCCGCGCTTATCGGCGAGAAAATTCGCCTGGCGGCGCAGCAACTGGCCGGCCATGCGATCCCTCCCCAATTGACCCTGGTCTGTGGCGTGGGTTTCGGCGTGGTCGATTCATTAAGCTCGGACGCCGCAGTATTGTTTGCCCGCGCGCGACACAATCTCTCCCGCCGCCAAGGACAGCAGCTGCGCGCGCTGCCCGGGGAAATGCCGCATGGCCTGGATACCGCAGGATTGCTGGCAGCACTGCAAACCGCCATTGTGGAGCAATTATTGCAACTGCGGTTTCAGGCGATTATTTCACTAGACCCGCCGTGGCGACGCCATTATGAACTGTGCCTGCAGCTGCCCTTGCCAGACAGAGTACTTTCTGCCGCTGAGTTTATGGATGTGGCGCAACAATATGCGCTCGGCGAGGCGCTTGACCGCTGGGTTATAGAGCGGGCGCTGGGATTGCTGGAATCAGATTTGGAGTGGCTACTGACGGTAAACCTGACGCAAAACAGCCTGACGAGTCGAAACTTTCTGGCCTGGCTGAAAACCCGGCTGGCATTCAGGCCGTCTCTGGCGTCACGTCTGCGATTGCAGATCAGCGAGGTCGACTTGCTGATTGCGCAGCATCACCTGCCGGAATTCAGTGAGGGTTTGGCGCAGCTGAAAATTGGCATGGGTATCAGCCATTTTGGTTGTACCTCCAATCCATTGCGGTACCTGTCTTTGTTGCAACCGGCTTTTGTAAAACTGGATGGCGGTTTGCTGGATGCCGCCGAACTCGATCTGTCCGCCCGACAGCAACTTGAAAAGCTGGTGGGCGATATCGTCCTGACCGGTTTGCCCGTCATTGCCGCCAGGCTGGAAAAGTTGCGCGTAGTATCCTGGTTATGGCGTGCAGGTGTGCGTCACTTTCAAGGCTATGCGATACATTACCCGGCAGCAGAACCGGATTATCCGTTTGTCGAGGAGATTCGCCTGGGTTAAAAGGGCGCAGCCTTGCAAAAGTTTTGGGTTGCGTTCCCCGAACCTGTTATTCTTGCGCCCAACTAGTGAATAGCCTCGAGTAGCACGCGTTGTCAGAACAACAAAACCCTGCTCCCCAAACCAGACCCGGTAAAACTCCATCACGCAGCAGCGTGTCACGCAATTTCAATATTGCGCTTGTCATGCTGGTACTGCTTTGCATGTCGGTCTTCTGGCTGATCAGTTATTACAATCTACAGAACCTGCTGCGTCAGCAAGCCGACAGTCTCGGTCCCAAACTGGCGCAGCAGACAGCCGTCCTGGTGACCGACCAGGTGTTGACCAACAATCTGATCAGTATCAATGTCATTTTGACCCAGTTGACCCGGGACTCGGTGATTGCCGAGGCCGCAGTGCTGAATATTGATGGCGGAATAATTGCTGCATCCCAGGTCAAGGTCGCGCCGCCACGCAGTGTCATCCCTTTCTCACCGATTTTTGGAGAATACACAGCGCCGATAGCCCTGCAGGACAGTATTGCCGGTGCAGTGCGAATTCGGCTGGATTTGAGTTATATAGAAGCCGGCATGATCAACAGCCTGATTTTTGTTTCTGCGGCGACGGTGTTGATCGCGATCGTCGCGGTAGCCTTGAGTACGACCTATTTTCAATACCTGCTGATTTTCCCGTTGAAGCTTCTGGCCTTTTATCTGCAGCGCATTCGTCGGGGAGAAATCGACACGATTCCAGAATCCAGGGGCAACAACGAACCCAACCAGACGATTCGTCAATACAATGCGACTGCCCAATTCCTGGCTCAAAATACGTTTATTGCCAGCATGGCAGAGAAGTTGCAGTCTCTCGAAGACGGTGAACGTCCTCCGCTATTGTCTGCGCAGTCTCTGAACGCGACAGTTCTCTGTGTTCGTATCTCCAATTTTCAGTACCTGTCATCCACGCGTGATGAAGTGACGATGGTTGCGCTGATGAACCGGTTCTATTTCTTTGTTGAAAAGGCGGGGAGCTTGTATAACGGGCAGATCTCCTATTGCTCGGAAGGCGAGGTGGTAATCGGATTTACCGCTTCACTGCTTGAGGATGAACAGAGTTTCTATGCGATCTGCGCGGCGCACTTGTTGCTGCAGCTGACTGATGAGATCGCGAATTCCGGCAACGGTGCAGAGCCGATTAATCTCAAACTGCGCGCATCGGTGCACAGCGGTACTGCCGTTTCCGGATTGTACTCACCGATGACCGGCCTGCTGGATAACGTCTCCGGCAAAATTCTCGATCACGCGCGTCAAATTTGTGAAGAGTGCCCTGACAATGGCGTGCTGGTGAGTGAGAAAGCCTACCAACTGGCCGGCGCGGAGACGCGCGTGTCGGGAGAAGAATTCTCTGTCGTCGATGATGAGCACAGAATCATCACCTATCTTTGCAACGAACCCATGAGCGGCATCGGTACATTGATAGTGCGTCAGGCTGAGCAGTTAAGCAGTCTGGCCGGGCAATATTTCCAGAACAAAGTCGAAGGCTGACATTTATCGCGTGCAAGAACCGACGGCTCGCGTATTACAGCGCAAATCGGCCACGGAACATGAAAAACACCGCGCCAACCAGACACAACCCCGCCCACAGATAGTCTAGCTTCAGCGGTTCTTTCAAGTACCACAGCGAAAACGGCACGAACACCGACAGGGTGATGACTTCCTGCATGATCTTCAGTTGTCCGACTGACAGCACGGTAAAACCGATCCGGTTGGCCGGCACCTGAAACAGGTATTCAAACAGCGCAATCCCCCAGCTGACCAGCGCGGCGATAATCCAGGGCTTGTCATTGAGTTCCTTGAGATGGGCATACCAGGCAAAAGTCATAAACACATTGCTGCACAGCA
>JBBDXV010000071.1:0-7974 GCA_040902165.1 Pseudohongiellaceae bacterium | reverse complement strand
CCAGGGGTCGTAGCGACTGGTCTGTCCCGCGCTTTCACTGCCGACACTCTAATCCAAAACTCTGTTTTCTTCTAAGTGTCAGCGGAAACTCAAACTGAGACACTCTGTGATCCTGACGCAGATGGAAATCACCGAGTTCATTGAGTAAACTACGCGCCTCCTTTCCCGGCAGCAGAATCCGTTTTTCCAGTGGCACGACGAACAGCACTTTACCAGAAGCATATTGATGCCGGTGCCCGTATGGTGGACTTCGCCGGTTGGGAGATGCCGATCAATTACGGCTCCCAGATCGACGAGCATCATCTGGTGCGACAACAGGCGGGTGTCTTCGATGTATCGCACATGACCGTAGTGGATGTCAGTGGCGCCGATGCCGAAGCCTATCTGCGCCGATTGCTGGCCAATGATGTCGCCAGACTCAAGGTCGTCGGCAAAGCGCTGTACAGCGCGATGCTTAATACCAATGGCGGTGTAATCGATGACCTGATTGTGTACCGCCTGCGAGACGGTTACCGGCTGGTAGTCAATTGCGCAACCCGCAGCAAGGATCTTGCCTGGCTGGAACTACAGTCCCAGAGCTTCAGGGTGCAACTGCTTGAGCGTCCGGAACTGGCAATCCTGGCCGTACACGGACCGGCGTCTATCGAAAAAGTGTGCGCCATTCTGCCTGCCGCAGAGGCGCAAAAAGTAAAAGAACTGGCCAATTTCCATGGCGTTGAACTGGAGGGTGACTGGTTTGTCGCCCGCACCGGCTACACCGGGGAAAAAGGCGTTGAATTGATATTTCCGGAACAACAGGCCGAGTCGGTCTGGGATCGCCTGCTGGCCGCCGGAGTCAGTCCGGTGGGGCTCGGCGCGCGCGATACTTTGCGCCTGGAAGCAGGCATGAATCTCTATGGACATGACATGGATGAAAGCGTGTCGCCACTGGCGGCCAATATGGAACCCACCATCGCCTGGGAAGCACAGGACCGGGATTTTATCGGGCGCAGCGCTTTGCTTCGGCAACAGGAACTGCAGCGCCAGGGACTGATACCACAATTGGTCGGGCTGGTCCTGGAGGAACGGGGAGTGCTGCGGGAGGGCCAGACTGTAGTTTGTGATGAAGGTGAAGGTGTCATCACCAGTGGTACCTACTCGCCTACATTGAAGCATTCCATCGCATTGGCTAGAATTCCCGCCAGCGCCAGCAACTGCCGGGTCGACATCAGGGGAAAGCTCCTGCCAGTGCGGATTGTCAAACCCAACTTTGTGCGTTTTGGCCAGAAAGTCTTTGATTAACAAACATTCCCACCAACTTTTCAGCAGAGGAATTACCGGTGAGCAAGTTTCCCGATGACCGTAAGTACGCCAGCACGCACGAATGGGTGCGACTGGAAGAAGATGGTACCGCCACGGTTGGAATTACGGATCATGCGCAGGCTGCTTTGGGTGATATCGTATTTGTTGAGCTGCCGGAAGCCGGTACCGTGGTTGTCGCCAGGGACGAGGTGGCTGTAGTCGAATCTGTTAAAGCTGCATCCGATATCTACGCACCGATTTCAGGTGAGATCATCGCGGTGAATGATGCCCTGCTGGAGTCACCGGAAACCATCAATAAAGCACCATATGACAATGGCTGGTTCTTCAAAATCAAGCCCTCTGATGAAACCGAACTTGACGAACTGCTTGATGCCGAGGGGTATCAGGAAGTGTGTGAGGAAGAATAGTCCTTGCTTGACACCCTGTTAAACAGCCACGAGTTCATCCATCGCCATATCGGTCCCGACGATAAACAGATCAGCAAAATGCTGGCTGTGTTAAAGCTCGACTCTCTTGATGCATTGATCAGACAAACAGTGCCGGCGTCAATCCGACTGGACCGGCCCCTCAATTTGCCCGCGCCGCAGAGTGAAAACGACGCGCTGGATAAGTTGCGCAAACTGGCAGACCGCAACAAGCTGTTTCGATCCTACATGGGGCAAGGTTATTACGATACTTTCATACCCAATGTAATTCTTCGAAATGTACTTGAGAACCCGGGCTGGTACACCGCCTATACACCTTATCAGCCGGAGATCTCCCAGGGACGACTCGAATGTCTGCTGGCCTATCAGCAGATGGTTATCGATCTAACCGGCATGGAACTCGCCAATGCATCACTGCTGGATGAAGCCACTGCAGCGGCTGAAGCGATGGCCCTGGCCAAACGGGTCAGCAAGAACCGCTCGCCCAACAGGTTCTTTGTCGACCAGGCATGTTTCCCGCAGACAATAGATGTACTGAAGACCCGCGCTGCCTGCTTCGGATTCGAACTGATCATTGACGCCATAGACAAGCTGCCTGAGGACAATCTGTTTGGCGCCATCATTCAATATCCTTCCGCAAGCGGTGAATTGCGGGATCTGACCGGTGTTATTGCAATGCTACACAGACAGAATGCCATCGCAGTTGTCGCTGCAGACCTGTTGAGCCTGGCACTGGTCAAGCCACCAGGCGAAATGAATGCCGATGTAGTTGTTGGCAGCACTCAACGTTTTGGTGTGCCCATGGGTTATGGTGGTCCTCACGCTGCTTATCTGGCAACCCGGGATGAGTTCAAACGCGCAGTCCCAGGCCGCATTATTGGTGTGTCAGTGGATGCGCGCGGCAAACAGGCCTATCGCATGGCGCTGCAAACCCGCGAACAACATATCCGGCGGGAAAAAGCCAACAGTAATATCTGTACGGCCCAGGTTTTGCTGTCGGTCATCGCATCACTTTTTGCGATGTATCACGGATCGGATGGCATCAGAAAAATCGCCGCACGAACCCACCGGCTCACCGCTATATTGGCCGGTGGCCTGCTGAAAAGCGGAACTACGCTCGCACACCAGTCTTTCTTTGACACCGTGACAATCAAGGCAGACACCGCCTCAATCAAGGCAATCAGAAACCGCGCTGAAACCGCCGGAGTCAATCTCTGGTACCAGGTACAGACTATCGGCATAAGCCTCGATGAGTGCACGACTGCGGCTGAAGTGGAACAGTTGTGGCAAATTCTGCTTGGTAATAAATCGCAGGGTCTTTCAGTCGCTGCGATTGATGCAGATTTGGGAGAAGACCTCTGCAGTAAATTTATTCCGGCAAGCCTGCACAGAAATTCACCTTATTTACAGCACCCCACATTCAATCGCTACCATAGCGAAACCGAGATGCTGCGGTATTTGAAGCGGCTGGAGAACAAGGACATCTCCCTTGCCCACGCGATGATTCCGTTGGGATCCTGCACGATGAAACTCAATGCCGTGGCGGAAATGTTGCCGGTGTCCTGGCCGGCATTCTGCAAGCCGCATCCGTTTTCACCACCGGAACAATTACCGGGCTACCGGGAAATGATTACCGGACTTGAACACATGCTGGCGGAAATCACCGGCTTTGACGCCATCAGCATGCAGCCCAACTCCGGCGCCCAGGGTGAATACGCCGGCTTGCTGGCGATTCGGAATTACTTCATCAGTCGGGGTGAAACTCAACGCAATGTCTGTCTTATACCGCAATCAGCCCACGGCACCAATCCGGCCAGCGCCCAGATGACAGGTATGGAAGTAGTGGTAGTCGCCTGCGATGACGACGGCAATATCGACAGTGAAGATCTGCAAAGGAAGGCGGATCATTATGCCGACACCCTGGCGGCTCTGATGATTACCTATCCTTCCACCCATGGTGTCTATGAAGAGGGCGTCAAGGATATCTGCCGGATCGTTCACGAACGTGGTGGTCAGGTTTATATGGATGGTGCGAATCTCAACGCCCAGGTCGGTGTCGCCCGACCTGCGGATATCGGTGCTGACGTTTCACACGTGAATTTGCACAAGACTTTCTGTATTCCCCACGGCGGCGGTGGACCGGGCATGGGGCCTATCGGAGTCAAAAAGCATCTTGCTCCATTCCTTGCCAATCATCCGGTGATCAAGCTTGATGGTCCTTTGCCGAATAACAGCGCAGTGTCGGCGGCACCCTGGGGCAGTGCCGGGATTCTTCCCATCTCCTGGACCTATATCACGATGATGGGAGCAGAAGGATTATTGAAGGCAACCCAGGTTGCAATATTGAATGCCAATTACATTGCGTCACGATTGCAGGCCAGTTATCCAGTGTTATATACAGGACGCCATGGCATGGTGGCGCATGAATGTATCATTGACTTGCGTCCGCTGAAACAGGCTTCCGGAATTACCGAGGAAGACGTGGCCAAGCGCTTGATGGATTATGGTTTTCATGCTCCAACCATGTCTTTCCCGGTAGCGGGAACCTTGATGATCGAGCCTACTGAAAGTGAATCGCAACCAGAACTGGATCGCTTCATCGATGCAATGATCAAGATTCGGGAAGAGATTGCCAGAGTCGAATCAGGTGAACTCGATGCGCTTGACAATCCATTGAAGCGTGCGCCGCACACTCTTACTGATATTCTGGATGAAACCTGGAACCGGCCCTATTCCAAACGAGAGGCAGCATTCCCGGTCAAGTGGCTGGAAGCAGGAAAGATCTGGCCGAGTGTCAATCGAATCGACAATGTCTACGGGGATCGCAATCTGTTCTGCGCCTGTCCTGCCATGGACGACTACGCTGAAGCTGTCTAGGCACTTCTGAACAAATGTATGAAAGGTCAGAGCTTCTCTAATCCTTAGGATCGATATGTGATTCCCGCATGGCTCTGAGTTTGGCCATCTGCTTCTGGATTTTATTGAGCCGCGCTGTCAACTCGCGATTCCTCGCGACAATATCACTGTCGTTTTCAGCGACAACATTTTTCAAAGAAGTGTAGACCCTGGCGTGTTCCTGCCGCAATTCTCTTTCCTTGTGCTGCTTGAACTCCTGAACGTTTCGTCTGATCGCCAGTCCGGGAATAAGGACGATTGAAATCGCAACCAGATAGGGAAAAGCCAGCCAGATCAGAAACAGGATTCTTGCCCAGCTTTCACCCATATTGGTCCAGCTGATTCCAAACATGTACATGGATGCCAGCAGACCGATGGCACCGGTGAGCATGGCAAAAAACCACAGCGAATCACCAAGCCGTTTTATCCCGCCTGCTCCGTCAGCTGCCATAGGGTCAAGGCTATGGTGCAGACAGGGTGACAGTTTCAAAAACAGGACAATTATTCCGACGATACCGTAAACGCCCATGCCGGAGGTGAACCCTGCCAGTGCGTAGCCACCATAGATAGTGAATAGAGATAACAGGTTTTGCCGGAAAATCTCAGGCACACCCAGAAAATAGCTCACCAGGGCCGTCGTCATCGAAAATGCAAAGCCGCAGATCAGGTAGCCACGGTCTGTCAGCCAGTTGTTTATCACCTCATCGCTGATGGGTTGTCGGCCTTGCAGCTTTTCCACCAGAACCAGGTTGCGACGGAAAATATCAGTAGCGATATAGAGAGCAAGCAGTGCGGCACTGATTATCACTGCCAATATCCAGCAGCGCTGACTGACGATTGCATATTTGTCGGCCAGTGTCAGATACTGCACAAGCAGATAGAAAAGCCCGGCACCTGTGGAAATCCCGATTTTCGCGGGATAGCCCAGGCTCTCCCCGGAGCGGAAGCGGTCATAGAACGGTAGAAACTGAACGTTTGTTCCGGACATAGGCATTCAAGTTATGAACAAAAAACCTCAAGGGCGCGATTCTATGTCAGTTAATGCGTGGAAACCATAGCGGGAATGTCGATGTTGGACACATCTCCCCTGCACTTTGTCGTAATTCTTCGGGATTTCTTGATGACTTTCACGTTGCTGAGCCTGAAATTGCTGTCTATCAGTGGATGGCCCAGTCGCAGCGCTTCATCCAGTTTTCGATGTTCAACCCTGGAAACCGGTGCAGCGATGAAATCCCGGTAATATTGAAAACGGTTGGTTCCTTCCCGCAACAGCTTGCGCATCTCATCATGCAAGCTGAGAGCAGGATTGCCGCCAAACGCGTTGGCGCAATAGCTGGACCATTCGTACTCTCCCGGATGGCTGGCTAGGCCCTGCCGCAGAGGCGCAAGCTCAATGTATTTCTGGCAGGCCGGCAAGCGCTGGTCTGACTGAATCAGACTGCTGCGGAAGCGCCCCTTCCAGAGCGAACCGTTGCGCGCAAAGCGATTATTGAAATACTGCACATAGGCGCCACCGGTCACTTTCATAAGCTCGGAAATTCCGGTCGGTGTAGAGGGCGTCAAGAGCAGCTGTATTTCATTTGGCAACAGAACATAGGCGTGCAGCACTACCTGAAAGGGAGCAAGACAATTGGTCAGGCGTGCCAGGTAATAGGTATAGCAGGCCTGATCATAGAAACAATTGTTGCCGTTATGTCCTTCGAGCAGCAGAAAGCAGGTTTGTCCCGGAATGAACAGTCTCTTGGTTCGCGCCATATTTCCCTCCGTGGTATTGGATAATTCAGTGTTTTCGCAGCATAAGAGTCCAGCCGGGTTTTCGTTGCTTGTTAGCATGATCGGAAACCCATTTGGTGAGATCACAGTCACTTTCCTGAAAGTCGTTCGTTAACCGCTCCGCGTCCCTGTAATTCCGCAACTGGCTAATCCGCAGTACGCGATTGTCATTCAGATTCTCCAGGGCCGCACGCCAGGCGCTGTTCCATAACAAACTCTGTCCGGGATCTGAATCCGCATGAATCTTCAGCGACGGCAAATAGGGGAAGCCTCCCGGCTCGCCGGGCCGATGGAACTGCAGCAGCAACCACATCGCGTTGTCAGCAGTAGCGACTGGCAGGCTCTGGGAAACAAATAGATGCGGGTGAAGCAATAGCAAGTCTCCCACCTGCAAGTGCAGCGGCGTGCGACTGGCCAGTTCCGCACGCTGCGGCTGATGGCGCAGGCCATAGCGATGCGATCCCGGTAGCAGCCAGACAGTGCCGGTTTCCTCGCGCATTTCCCTGAGTGGGATAATCGCTGTGATCTTGAAGGTATGAAATGAATTGCACAGCCCGGGTTTGCAGTACATTGACCATGGGGTTGAGCTTATATGCCATGACAGGGTGGGTGAGCTTTCAAAAATCAGGTTCTCCTGTTGCAGCCCAATCCGGTCCATCAATTCCGCCTGTTCTGGATGCAGACTGAAAACCGGCTGGATCCGTGCATTCAGTATCAGATCAGAGCCGAGGATATTCGCTACGCGTGACAACAGCTGAGCATTGGTCGCCAGTGTCAGCCATGGGGTACGGTCAAACTGCGGCAATTCAGGACAGTATCGGAAACCAGTCGACAGGGCATTCATTGCCGGTGACAGATGATCGAAAATCCGGCGTCCGCCCAGACCAAGCAGGATAGCCAGTTGGCGTATCAGCCCAGCAGAGTAAAACCCGTCAACGGAAGTTTCGGTGGCTGCTTTGCCAGTGGATTTATAGTGATCGAACATTGCCTCAAACCATCTGCGGTAGGTCCGGGTGGTTAGTGTCAGCGCTGCGTCTGATGCTGACATCAGCTGGCTGGCCTGAATAAACCCATGGCTCGCAAAAGCCCCGACATCAGACAGCCGCTGATCAACTGGCATGATCGGCGTCTCCTGACCGGGGATTCTCCAATTGCAGATGTTGATCTGCCAACTCCATCAGTTGCGGGTTATGGGTAACCAGTATCAGGGTAATGCCGCAGCTGCGTATGGCCCGCACTGTTTCTGCAGCCAGCGCTGCTTCCAGACAGGACAAGGTTTCATCAAGTATCAAAACATTGGGTTGCCGAAAAAGCGCCCGGGCCAGCAGAATACGTTTTACCTGCCCGGCGGAAAGGCTGCTGCCCATCTCCCCAACCTGGGTAGCGAATTGCATTGGCAGAGCGGAGATATCGTCCAGGATTCCCGCACATCGACAAGCGGCCACAAGTCGATCCCGATTTCCGGTATCGGTATCAAGCGTTATGTTGTACAGCAGACTGCCGGCCAGCAATTCCTCATCATGCAGGACTGCTGTCATCCTGCTCCTGCCCAGTTGATCAACGCTTTCCGGTCGGCAAG
>JBBDXV010000070.1:0-1237 GCA_040902165.1 Pseudohongiellaceae bacterium | reverse complement strand
AGTGTCAAGCTGGCCATGGAGGCTGGCGCGACGGTGATCGGGCTGGCGCCGGAAAAAACACCTTTAAGCCGACTGTGTAGTATTCCGATTCATGTAAACATGGAAGAGGATGAACAGGAATTCATGCCGGTCTCGTCACGCATCGCGCATCTATTGGTGATAGATGTGCTGGCTATGGGCGTCGCCAGACACAGAAAGCCGATGCTGAAAGACCATCTGAAACGATTGAGCCGAAGTCTGCGGGCATTGCGCATTCCGGCGGAAAAATAGATGAAAGCGGTGGGTCTTCATGGGATGCGCTGGTATCGAACTACTCTACGGTAACTGACTTTGCCAGATTGCGGGGATGATCCACGTCGGTGCCTTTTAATATCGCCACATGGTAGGCCAGCAGCTGCAGGGGTACGACATAGATAATCGGATCAAGCACATCCGGCGAAATTGGTACGTTGATCACCTTGCAATCCTTGTCACTTTTCAAACCAATGCTTTCATCTGCAAAGACGAACAGCTTTCCTCCTCTGGCGCTGACTTCTGACAAATTTGCTTTCAGCTTGCCTAACAGCTCGTCATTGGGCGCAACTGCGATAACCGGCATCTTGTTGTCCACCAGCGCCAGGGGGCCGTGCTTCAGCTCACCGGCCGGATAGGCTTCGGCATGGATATAGGAAATCTCCTTGAGCTTCAATGCACCTTCCTTGGCGATCGGATACTGGATGCCGCGACCAAGATACAGTGCGTGCTGTTTTTCCGCGAAACGACTGGACATTTCCTTGATCTGTGGATCCAGTTTCAACACTTCTGTCATCAGTTTGGGGAGTTGGCTGATAAGTTTTACCAGCCGGGTTTCTTCCTTCTCTTTCAGTCCATGACGTCGGCCCAGCACGATGGAAAGCAAAAGCAGTACAGTCAGCTGCGTAGTGAAGGCCTTGGTGGATGCTACACCGATCTCCTGACCCGCCATGGTCAGCAAACAAAAGTCTGATTCCCTGACCAGACTTGATGTAGCCACGTTGCAGATGGCCATGGTCGCGACATACCCGGACTCTTTCGCGAAACGAAGTGCTGCCAGTGTGTCGGCGGTTTCGCCTGACTGAGAGATGCTGACGAATAGTGAGCCTGGCTGGACAATAATATTGCGGTATCGATAATCGCTGGCTATATCTACCATGCATGGAATCTTGGTTATGCTTTCCAGCCAGTACTTGGCGACTTCCCCGGCGAGGAAACTGGTGCC
>JBBDXV010000069.1:0-1239 GCA_040902165.1 Pseudohongiellaceae bacterium | reverse complement strand
GTCAGGCATCAAAATCAAAAGGCCTATCCCTTAGGGGGTAGGCCTTTTTTATTGCGTTAACTACCCGAAATCTTTCCGCCTTTCGCAGACACCATCAATTCAATAATTCGCTCCGTGACTTTGGGTTCAAGTCCCTCAGTATGCCCTTTGTCCAGGCGTACAAAATCTGCAATCACGCGACCGTCGTTGCAACCTGAATAGTTATACTCAGTCGCTGTGCCGGGCCTGGCAGCCATACCCCAAACTGGATAACCCATGCGACCACTGTCCTGAATCCAGCCCGGTTCTGTGTCAACAATCTCCGCAACAATTCGCTGAGTACAATTATATTTCTCTGCCCAGGGAGAATTGTCAGGTAAGGAGACTATCTCGTGCTCACCCGTAGTATAGATGTGAGAAAAATCACATTGCGGAAGACTGCCGTCACCGGCAGGCCGCGGTCGAGCAGGAGGAGGGGAGCCGTCTGGCAAGGGAGGACCAAAAGCGGGAACTATCTCTGCCGTGCCGATTCGACCACCCGAAAGACTTAACAAGCCATCAACCTTGCTGGCGAAAAAATCTGTACATACCAGGCGGTGAGAAGTTCCGCCACCTTGACTGTGTCCTGCCAGCCAGAACGACTTGATATTTTCTGCGCCAAAGGCATCAATCACCTGATTGGTAATGTTTTGCAAATGAGCATCGTCGGTTTCCGAAACCCACATGCGAATTCCCGGGCCGGAACCCATCGAACCTGACCCTTCGGCAGTAGAGGTTGCCACGACAAGGCGATGTTTTTCCTTGTAGTCCATGGCTGGAAAGTAATGCCTTTGCCAATTGGCGATCGAGCCGGCACCGTGGATGTTGAGAATAAACACTATGTCTTCGCCGGGTTCTAAATCACAGGGATAGTCGAGAAAATACTCTCGACCAGTAAGGGGGTCGGTCACGTTGCCTCTTACCGCCGTTTTTGCCGCGCAGTCGCCCGCCAAACAATGCACCGGTGGAGGAGATTCGCAAACCACATCCAGTACATTGTCGGCCAAGGCAAACTGACTGACTGCGGAAAATGCGAATAAGGGAATGGAAAATCGTCTGAAATTACGCATAAGCAATCCTCTTGTTCGGCATTTCGGGATGCTAATACACTGAACTCGGAATTCATATAAAAAGTAGATGAGTGTGGTATATCAATTTGCAGGATTACATTACCAATACGTTGGTCGGTCTCAAGTTATCGATGTGCGTCCACAGCTTGCT
>JBBDXV010000068.1:0-8018 GCA_040902165.1 Pseudohongiellaceae bacterium | reverse complement strand
AACGCATAGTCTCTGACCACCAGGATGCCCTGTCCTTCTTCGGTGTCAGGGTCGCATCTCTGAGTTTCTCCGGTATACGTCTATCCAGTTTCAGCGTCGAGCAGGTAGGCAAGTCCACTCGGCTGCACAACGGCGCGCGATTTTGCGGCGCTGCGCGCCTCGGGCGTGTTAGAACAGGTCTTGCGCTGAGCGGGAAAATTCGCGAATTTATCTAGGTTTCGCGTGCGGTGTTTTGCTCTATCGTTTTGTGGCGAACTCGAATTCATCAAGGGCAGGCGTGCGGGAGTTCACTCCTCTCTAATAGCGGATCTGAAGTCATCAAGGGCAGGCGTGCCGGGAGTTCGCCCTGAGCAAATCAGGCCGTAGGCCGCGAAGGGGGAAGCTCCCGGCGCGACTGACCGCCAGGACTCGAACGAAGCGGCGTTTGAACAAGCCCGTCAAGACTCGAACGAAGCGGTTTTTGAACAAGCCCGTCAAGACTAGAACAAGTGACTGTTGAACCAGAACGGAACTCCCGGCAAAATCGCGACTGCACTTGACGTGACACAGAGTGATAACATAAAAAAGTGTGTGGTATCGAACAAACGAAATTCCCGATCCGCAGGGATAATCAGACAATGAACCAGTCAATTTCGGTCAGACTCTATTTGCCAGTTCTGCTGACACTCACCACCTGCCTGGCATTGCCAGCCAGTGCTGCCGAATTCGAAAACGCAGACAGCCCAAGTCCATGGCAATGGCTCGAAGGTCGCAGGGACCAGGTATCTCGCAATGTCACAGCGCTGGGCAGCTATCTCGACAATTGGCTGGGTGGAGATATCGTCGGGGAAAACGTTAATGAAACATTCCTGCGCGTTCGTTTCAACCAGCTCATCGGCACTGAAGGCGGCTACAACTCGGAACTGAAGATCGGCGGCAGACTGGATTTGCCGCGCACATCGGAACGCTGGAAACTTATTTTCGAATCCGATGTAGAAGAATTGAATACCCTCAATGAAAACCGCCTGGAAAACACCAGCTCAGACGTATCCATCGGCGGTTTCCGTTATCAGCATGAAACCCGTGCCGGTTGGGATTTGAGCCACGATATCGGATTGCGGGCAAGATTGCCGGCCGACCCTTTCTACCGGTTTCGAGCTGTTTACGGGCAGCAGCTGAGTACCAACTGGTCCCTGGGATTCAGTCAGAAGATCTGGTACTACGACAGTCGCGGCTGGGGCAATGACACGGCGGTTTCATTTGACCGCAAACTGGACGAACGGCAATTTTTCCGGATTATCTCCGAGATCGACTACAAGGATGATCGCAACATCGTAGAGTTTGGCCAGTCAGTCAGCCTGCATCGCACTCTCGGCAATATGGAAACCGTCAGCTATGAATTGGGAGTCCTCGGATTAAACGAACCCAATGTCCGGATCAGCGACTATTACATTCAGGCACGCTATCGCAGGGCTGTCTATGAGGATTGGTTGATCATGGAAGTAGCGCCGCAATTACTGGTCGCACGCGATGAAAACTGGCATCCCGAGCCGCGACTGTTTTTCAACATCGAAGTGCTGTTTTTTGATTTCTGAAACGACTGCGATGCCGGCTTGTCTGGGTCCGCGTCTGCATCAATCTTTTCCGGTTACAGCGATTGAGTAATACCTGCGCGTGGTTTACATTACGCGGCGATTCAAGCGCTGACATCGGGAATTGAGAATGAAATCCATAAGTGCTGCGTTGGTCATTGCCGCCGGCTTGTTGCTGATGCCAATGGCCGGGGCGGAGACTTTTCATATCAGCCATTGCTCTGCCGGTTGTCCTGACGGAACACCGGAATCAAACGAGATTCTGGTGCGCAACCTGTATGTCGTTTCCATCAACCAGCAATCAGGGTTAGCCGACTGGGTAGCCTATCGGGTTTTGAAAGCCACGGTCGGTGTCGCTTCCTTGTTGCCGAGGGAATGGCGGGCGGAAAGCCTGGTGCATTCTCTTGCACCACCTCTGGCGACTGTCAGCAATGAGCCGGGCGGGCGCCAACCTTTGTTGGAAAATAGTCCTGAGCAGGTCTATCGCCTGACAGAATTCCGCATTAACGCAAGCGATCAGGGTCGGCTGGTCCCGATGACCAGCTTTGCCGGGACCAGTTACTGGCAGGATTTGAATTACCTTTCGGTCATGTCCCCACTGAAGGCTGATATGCGTGGCGGTGCCTGGTCACGACTTGACCAGGCAATAAATCAGCTGGCACAGACAGCGGGTGAAGTGTTTGTACTGGCAGGTCCGCTATTCGCGTATCATTCCCCGGCGACAAGCGCGATAACGGCGGTCGGTGATATTCCGGCTGCTTATTTCAAGGTCGTGGTGGATTCCGGCGGCCGGGTGTCGGCATTTGTATTCGATCAAAGTCTGCCCCGGCATGCGGCTTTTTGTGATCAGATATCTGATCTGGACAGTGTCGAGCAGATCAGCAACCTGAGATTGTTTCCCGAGGCAAGCGAGTGGCCCAGGGGTTCGTTGAATGAGGCACTTGGCTGCCAGAAATCAGAGTAACCGATATGAAATACCTGTTTCCTTATACTGTTCCCTCGGTGCCAATCGTCGGTCGTGACGAGCGATTTCCAGTTCATCGTATTTACTGCGTCGGCAGGAATTACGCCGATCATGTCAAGGAAATGGGCAATGATCCGGATCGGGAGCCGCCATTCTTTTTCAGCAAACCGGCAGATGCCGTGGTCACCGAATGCGAGCAGGTGCCGTTCCCGTCGCGTACCAGCGAACTGCATCATGAAATTGAACTGGTGGTCGCGATCGGGTTGCCTGCAGATCATATAAAGCTTGCCGCAGCGTCTACCTGTATCTTCGGTTATGCGGCGGGTATCGATTTCACCCGCAGGGACTTGCAGGCCTCGGCAAAACAGGCGGGGCGGCCCTGGGATGTGGCCAAGGGCTTCGACAATTCCGCGCCACTGTCGGCGATTAAACCATTGGGAAAAGCCGAGCCGCTACAAAGTGCCGGAATCACCTTAAAGGTAAACGGCAACCTGCGTCAGAATGGCAATATCGCCGATATGATCTGGAAAGTACCTGAGGTGATCGCGGAGTTGTCTACGTATTTCCGGTTGTTGCCGGGAGATCTCATCTTCACCGGCACGCCAGCGGGGGTCGGTGTAGTGCAGGTTGGCGATGTGCTTGAGGGAGCCATCGAACAGGTCGGCTCCCTGCGTGTGACCTTGATCTAGTCGTCGACTATATCGTCGACATTGTCGGCTTCCATATCAAAGTCATATTCGCCAGCAATGCGTTTCCAGTCCATCCGCTCTTCAGCGCGTCGACGCAGTTCCGTGACCCTGAGTTTGCGCATACGCTTTTCAGCCTGTTCGTCAAAGACCGGATGATGCAACAACGCAACTGAATCGAAGAATTCCCTTGCGCTGTCTTCTGGTTCGTCCCAATGCTCTTCTTTCATAGGAATAATCTCACTCTAAGATCAGTGTCTTACGTTGAACAAAGAACTCATCGTGTCGTTTGCTTCAGTAATCGGTTTATCGTTCCCTGTGCCGGTAAACTTCAACTTCCAGGACGGAAATTTGTCGTCCTGGCAGCGGCCTGCCCGGATGGCGCGAATTATGGTCAGAAAAATTGGAAAATCAATACCCTGACGGGGTTTTTTGCAAGGCTGCTATGGTCTGCTCACGCAATTGCTTTTTGGCGATTTTGCCGCTGGCTATGCGTGGTAGTTGCTGGTGCTGGAACTGACAGCTTTCAGGGATCTTGAAGTGGGCGAGACGGTCCTTGAGGAACCATTTCAGTTCGTCGGTGCTGAGGCTGGCGCCGGGTTTTAACATAATGGCGGCACAGGGAATTTCGCCGAGACGGTCGTCAGGGATGCCGTATACCGACACTTCGCTCACTGCCGGATGTTCGGCGATGGCGTATTCGACTTCGGCACAACCGATGTTTTCTCCGCCTCTGATAACAATATCCTTGGCCCGGTCCAGAATCGTCAGAAAGCCGAGCTCATCGAGCATGCCGATATCGCCGGTATGGAACCAGCCGTCGCGAAGCACGGCCCGGGTTTCGTCCGGTTTGTTCCAGTAAGCTTTCATGACACTGGCGCCCTTGATACAGATTTCGCCGGCCTCTCTGGCCGGCAGCGCATTACCCTGTTCGTCGGCAATCTTGATGCTGGTAACCGGTGGCGACGGGCGACCGGTACTGCAGGGATTGAATTCATAGAAGCGACCGGAAATGGTTGCGCCGAGAGCATTCGTTTCAGTCAGGCCGTAACCAAGCCCGGGCAGGGCCCGGGCTGGAAACTTCTGTCGCATCAGCGCCAAATGTTCCGGCGGTCGGGCCGCCCCGCCGGCGGAGACGACCCGCAGGCTGCTCAGATCAGTGTGTGCAAACCGCTCGGAATGCATTACTTCCCAGGTCATCGTGGGAACTCCATGCAACAGGGAAATTTGTTCCTGCTCAATCAGCTCCAGGGCCTTGTCGGCGTTCCATTTGTACATCATGACGAATTTTCTCTGGGTCACGAAGCTGGCAAGGAAGTGAGCATGGCTGCCGGTCACATGGAACAGGGGTACATTGGCGAGGATCGCAGGGATAAAATCCGGATCGGTCTCTTTCAATTCCGGCCGCAAAATTTCTGTAATTTCGGTGACGAATTGCCAGGTATACAGCGCACTGATGATATTGCGATGCGTAGACAGCACGCCCTTGGGCAGACCGGTAGAGCCGGAGGTATACATGATCGACGCATTGTCTTCGGGTGCGACGTTACCGGCAGCCGGATCGAAGTCCCGATTCGGAATCGTCTCCAGCAGGCTGTGAAACTCGGGAAAAAGACAGCCCGCCGCAGGCTTGATGGCGATGATTTCCAGCGCGAGATCTTCAAGATGCGGTTGAATCCGGTTGATTCGCTCCTGATCGGCAAACAACAGCTTGCTGCCGGAATCCTCCAGACCGTATTCCATTTCTGAGCCGGTCCACCAGGAATTCATCGGCACGACAACGGCGCCGATCATCGTGATCGCCATATAAGCCAGACACCATTCCGGATTGTTTCTCGAACAGATGGCAACGCGATCGCCTTGACCGATAGCATATTGATGAATCAGCAGCGCCGCCATGGATCGCGCCAGCGCATAGGATTCGGCAAAACTGAAGCGTTCCTGCTGATAGACGAGAAAATCACGGTCCGGGGTAGCCAGGCCCAGTTGATAAACCTGATCCAGATTGCGCGGAGCCTTGCTGAACATCTCCATTGTGATGCCGTCGATAACCGCTGTTTCAGTTGCCAGCGGCATGCCCGCTGCCTTGTGTGCCGGAACAATCGTCTTCAGGCGTTCCAGGTCCTGGATTACTTGTTCGCGACTTACCATAACGACTCAGCCAGCCTTGAATTCCAGAATTACCTTGCCCATCACCTTGCGCTCGGCAAAGACATTGAAGGCGCGCACATAGTCTGCAGCCGCGAATGACTGGGTGACAGCGGGATGCAGTTTGCCGGCCGCGTACAGGGCCAGCAATTCGCGAAAATTTTCTTCGTAAGCCTGCGGTTCCTCGCGGCGGAAGCGGCCGAGGAATACACCCACCATCGAAGCGCCTTTCAATAGTGCCAGATTGGCCTTGTACTCGGGAATTCTGCCACTGGTAAACCCGACGACCAGCAAGCGGCCATTCCAGTTGATACAGCGGGTAGACTGGTCGAAGAGATCACCGCCCACCGGATCATAAATAACGTCGGCACCGCGATCCTGGGTCAGGGCTTTGACTTTTTCCTTTAATTCACCGTCGCCGTAATTGAGCAGGTGATCGGGATGGTATTTTTTTACAAACTGGAGTTTGTCGTCAGTGCTGGCAGCGGCGATTACGCTTGCGCCCATCAACTTGCCCAGCTCTACCGCTGCCAAACCAACACCACCGCTGGCACCAAGCACCAGCAATACTTCACCTGGTTTTAGTCCGGCGCGCTGTTTCAATGCGTAATAGGAGGTCGTGTACACCATCGCAAAACTGGCTGCAGACTTGAAATCCATATTGTCCGGAATCTTGCGCAAGCCATCGGCATTGACCGCTACCCGTTCCGCCATACCGCCTATCATAGGGGTGGCCATGACCCGGTCGCCCGGTGCATATCCGTGCAGTCCTGCGCCGACAGATTTTATAACGCCGCCGACCTCGGATCCGGGGATGAACGGAAGAGGAGGTTGAAACTGGTATTTTCCCTGTATTTGCAGCGTGTCGGGAAAATTCAGTGAGGCGGCATGGACTTCCACCACGGCCTGACCGGATCCGGCGACGGGATCTGCCACGTCGGCAAATACGAGGTTTTCAGGTGGTCCGAGGGATTTGCAAAGAATCGCTTTCATGTACAGCCTTGCACGCAACGAACGCGGATTCAAGCATGAATAAAGACTCAGTACAACACTCAGTCAAGGTCGCCGGTCTGGCTTGTTGCCACCCTGTAAATTCCGTATAGTTGGCACACAATCCGGTACTGCCTGCGAGTAAAAAACCATGGAAGAAACACGCCGCCAGGCCTATCTGCTTGCTATGGACATGGATTGTTTTATGCCGCTGGCGCAAGGTCAGGTACAGATTCGGCAAGCACCGGCAATCGCAGAGTCCCCACCTTCGCAACCGGCATTGCCTGCGTCACCGAAACCGGCAACGAAGCCCGGCACCAAAACGACCCGCCAGTGGGCAACCAATAATGCTGATGAACCAAAACCTGTGTTGCCTGCAGCAGTGGTCCAGAGTCATTCAGCGGGAAATGAAACTGTAATCCCTGAGCTGCGCTTCGCCCTGCAGTTCTTTCGTTTTGGAGAATCACTGGCAGTCATCAACGAGTTGCCCTATCTGGCTGGAGCAGAAACCAGAAAGGAAGAACTGGCTCTGCTCGACCGTATGCTGAACGCACTGGGAAAACCGCCAGGCCGAGCTGTTGGCGCTCCGGAGCTGGTGTTCAGGTGGCCGATCAATGACGGTGACCTGGAGGCAACAAGACAAAGAGTCGAAGCGCGTCAGTTACTGCGCGGAATGTTACACGGTCGAATTGCCCAGGGCCGATTTGCTTATTTGCTGGTCATGGCAGGCTGCAGCGAAGAATTATTGCTGCCTGCCGGTCATGCAGCCGGGGATCCGCCGGTGTTGATCGAAGAACTTGGTTGCAAAGCCGTGTTTACTCCCAGTCTCGGAGCCCTAGTATCGGACCCGGCACTCAAGCGACCGGTTTGGCAGGCGATCCAGCCGTTGGTGGGAATTTTGGCGGATTTGCAATAGTCAGTATTGGAACGTCACCATGGCCGTGAATCATTCATTTTTATCGCAGTCGATTAATTCCGATGAATTGCGCATTCGTACGATGCGCAACAGTGACCTGGACCTGGTTGCGCAGAATGAATCCGCCACCAGCGAACATCCGTGGAACAAGCGAATTTTTGTAGACTGCCTGCGTTCCGGATACCAGTGTTGGGTGCTGGTCGGCAAGGACAGCATTGTCGGTCACGGTGTAATGAGTGTGGCGATCGGTGAAAGTCATCTGCTGACACTTTGTATTGCCCCCGCGTACCAGCGCCTTGGTCACGGTCGTCGGCTTCTGCGTTTTCTTTTGGAGCGTGCCGCCAGGTTGCAGGCAGAGGTTTGCTTTCTGGAAGTAAGGCCATCCAATCAGCCGGCACAATTGTTATATAAATCCATGGGATTTTTGCCGATCGGAGAACGGAAAAATTATTATCCTGCGTCCGGGGGTCGGGAAGACGCGCTCATAATGTCGTTGCGACTGTCTTTATAAGTCCTTGCGATTGCGCAAGTGGCGCACAAGGCGAGTGCCCAATTTTGCCGTTGCAACAAGAATCAGCGCAGCAATCATTACGCCGATAATCAAAAACAGGCTGCCAATAAACAGGTTCAGCAGCTGTCCCGGGGTCAGGTCCTGCCACCAGGCAATCCCCCACATACATGCTCCGGCGATGAACAGGCCGCCGATAACTGCGCTGGTCTTTTTTCGCAGTTTAAGGATTGAG
>JBBDXV010000067.1:2797-8022 GCA_040902165.1 Pseudohongiellaceae bacterium | reverse complement strand
AGCGACCGTCGCCCGCAGGGATGCGGGCGCCGAGCCTACAGGGATGTATTCACGGCGTGTCGCGGAACAGACCACCCGCACACGCCCTCTTTCATCTTATCTACAAAACCTTCAGATCCTAAGGCCAGAAATCAAGGGATTACCGTCGCCGGCCAACAATAGCGCCGTGCACACAGACTCGACTATTTGGTATGATTGCCGCCCTTTTCGACCACGTTATGAGCCAGTCCCATGTCCATCGTAATAGATGACCTGAATATCGCCTCCCTGGAACCGCTGATTACGCCAGCGCAATTGAAGGCAGAACTGCCCTTGTCAGCCGCAGCGGAAAAGCGGGTCAAAGCAGCCAGGGAGAATATTTACCGGATTCTGGATCGCAAGGATCATCGCCTGTTTGCGGTGGTTGGTCCCTGTTCCATCCATGACCCGGTGGCCGCCCTCGATTATGCGCGACGACTGAAGAAGCTGGCAGATGAAGTCCAGGACAGCATTTACCTGGTAATGCGTGTGTATTTCGAAAAACCGCGCACCTCGATCGGCTGGAAGGGATTGATCAATGACCCGCACCTGGATGACTCCTTCAAGATAGAGGAGGGACTGCGGATCGGACGAAAACTATTGCTGGATATTGTCGATATTGGTCTGCCCACATCCACCGAAGCGCTCGATCCGATTTCGCCCCAGTACCTGCAGGACATCATTGCCTGGTCAGCGATCGGTGCACGTACTACCGAGTCGCAGACGCATCGAGAGATGTCCAGCGGACTCTCCTCAGCGGTAGGGTTCAAAAATGGTACCGACGGCGGACTGACAGTGGCCATCAATGCCATGCAGTCAGTCACCAGCCCCCATCGTTTTCTCGGCATCAACAGTAACGGACAGGTGTCAGTAGTGACCACCAAGGGAAACAAATACGCGCACGTGGTATTGCGCGGCGGCAGCAGCGGACCGAATTACGATTCGGTTCATGTAGCGCAATGCGAACAGATGCTGACGAAGGGTGGGGTGAGCAACAATATTGTGATCGATTGCAGTCACGCAAATTCTAGCAAGGACCCGGATGTGCAGCCTCTGGTCCTGAAAGATGTGACGCATCAGATACTGGAAGGGAACAAGTCAATTATCGGAGTGATGCTGGAAAGTAATATCAATCGAGGTAGTCAGAGTATTCCCAAAGACCTTTCGCAGTTGAAATATGGTGTGTCCGTGACTGATGCCTGCATGGATTGGGATACTACTGAAAAAGCAGTACATGAAATGGCAGACAAACTGCGCGATATCCTGCCAGGTCGATAATTTACATATTGCTGGCGAAAGCGATTGTAAGCGGCTCCTTTTCCCGGCGGCCGGCATCAATCCAGCTTTGAACAAAAGGATTTAGCAGCATGGTATCTCGATATCGCTGGGCCTCCAGGCTCAACTCAGCACCGTATAAGCCGAAGGCTATTGCAGTCGGTGCAAAAAGACAGTCTGCAATCGAGAACCGCCCGTAGAGATAATCACCGTTTTCACCGAACTTGCGCCGGCAGCAACTCCAGATGGCATCGATACGGGCGATTTCGTCGGCCGTTTCGACTGACGGTACTGATTTACGTGTTGTTTTGCAGTTTAATGGCCACTCTTTTTTCAGTGATGGAAAATCAGCGTGCATTTCGGCGCAAACTGATCTGGCGCTGGTCCGTTTGCGCAGAGCGGCCGGCCAACCGGCGCCGCCGAGGATCTCCTCAGAGACGTATTCGCAGATAGACAAGGAATCCCAGACCGTAATTTCTTTGTGCAACAGCACCGGGACTTTCAGCGAAGGAGAGTAGGGGCCGAGCTTTTCAGCAGTATCACCCTGATACAAAGCCACATGGATTTCATCAAACGTAACGTTAAACATCTTCAGAAGTAACCACGGGCAAAGTGACCAGGAAGAGTAGTTCTTGTTGCCAATCACCAGCCTTGGATCTTTCATGGATACGTCTCCTTTATCTGATTTTATCGAGTAGCTTTTCTTTTTTACCTGAGTTTCTTTCTTTCTTTCCTTACTTACCTTGCTTGCGTTCCTTTCACTTTCTGCTTATTAGTTTATTGATTGTTTTCGCGCTGAGACAACATCAGCTGGCTCGAATCACGCAAACGCAGAATCACCCGGCGATCAAAGAAATCTGTTTCCAGGTTCTGGTTGGCCTGCACCGGGCGCGACTCGCCGTGCGCGATCGTGGTGACAGACGCATTTCTGATTCCAAGACTTGCAAGATAGGTTTTTACCGCTTCACTGCGACGCTGTGAAAGTTGCAGATTGACTCCGGCATCACCATTGCGGTCCGCGTAGCCGACAATCTCGATTGCGGGATCTGGCAACTGACGGCTCAGATTTGCGAAACTGTCAAGAATCTCCTGGTCATGATTTTCAATGCTGCTGGAACCGGTACGAAAGTGCACCGACACCACAGTGTTATCACAACAGATTCGGGTGACGGGAGACTCAAGGTTGGCGGGGATAATTCTCGCACCGGATGGCGTCACAATTTCCCGTGACGATTCTCGTGAAGCAGCCGCTAGCTCGTCTTGCAGTCGATCTGATTCTTCCTGCAGCATCGCAAGCCTTAGCTGCGATTCATAGAGACTGACCTGCAAGTCGTTGACTCTGCGTTTAGCGTTCCAGCCGTCGCCCAACAGTGCGCCGATCGCCGCACCGGCGATGATTCCAGGTGGGCCACCCACCATTCCGCCGATCGTCATGCCGCTCAGCACGCCGGTGGTTTCAGCAACGGTGGTATTTCGGGCATAAGAGGCCGATTCAACGTCAGCCATGGTTAAACTGCTGGTCAAGCCGAAAACAAATAACAGGAAAATGTGTCTAATCATTGTGGGTTCCTTGGGCTGTGGATTGAAAAAATGGTTTGTCGGCGGGCCGATACTGGCTGGTTATCCGTTTCTGACTGGCAATTAAACTCCTGCTTTGTTGCGGCGCAAGGCAGGTAATCGGGCTAGCTAAAGATCAAATATGGCGAAATGATGTCTTTTGATTTTTGCCGTGTCCGCGCACTCTCAAGACCCTGATAAATGCTGTATAGTCGCGCTATTTCCGGATCCGGATCAGGTATCAGGTATGAACAGAAGAATTGCAATTATCGAAGACGAAGCGGCGATTCGAGAGAACTACGCAGACGTGTTGCGCAAGCAGGGGTATGACGTGCAGACCTATGCCAACCGCAAGGATGCGATGGCAGCATTCGATCTGCGATTACCCAGTCTGGCGATAATAGATATTGGTCTTGAAAACGAAATCGACGGTGGTTTCAAGTTGTGCCAGACATTGCGCTCGATGTCCGACACCCTGCCGATAATATTTCTCACTGCCCGGGACAATGATTTTGATACTGTCAGCGGCCTGCGCATGGGAGCCGATGACTACCTGACCAAGGATATCAGTCTGCCGCACCTGACAGCGCGGGTCGCAGCATTGTTTCGTCGACTGGATGTACAGGATCAGCCCACGTCGCCGGAGAACCTGTTGCAGCGTGGAAAGCTGACACTTGATATCGGGCGAATGACGATCAAATGGAGCGATCAACCTGTGCCACTGACAGTTACTGAATTCTGGATGGTGCATGCATTGGCGAAATTCCCCGGACATGTCAAGAGCCGCCAGATCCTGATGCAGGAATCAAAAATTTACGTAGACGGCAGCACCATTACCTCGCATGTGAAAAGGATTCGCAGGAAGTTCATTGCCGTGGATGAACAATTTGACTGTGTCGAGACTGTGTACGGCATGGGCTACCGCTGGAACACGCAAAAGGACGGCACAACCCATTAGGGCGCTATGGCTTTCTCCCTCAAAAAACTGTTAGGCATCCGTTTCAAGCTGGTTTTCCTGTCCAGTTTCCTTCTGGTCATACCGTGGCTTGGCTACCAGTACATACTGGAAATGGAGGTCTACCTGCGACGCGGACAGGAACAGACTGTGCTCGGAACCGCGCAGGCCGTGGCAACAGCCCTGAATGAAAGACCGGAATTATTCAACGACAGCAGTTATGTGCCGGCGCGTCGATCAAACGACCTGTATATCTACCCGGTTTTTTACCCGCTGTCGCTGAATGACAACGATCTGTTGGACTGGCGCGAGTATCAGCAGTACGAAGTAGGTTACGGAGAACGGGATTATCTCCGGACACCACTCAACCCGCTCCGCTACTACGACAATGAAGACTCACTGAGCTACCACGTAATGCTGGGGGAATATAATCGCTCCCTGTATGCCTACTTCAAGGTCATGGATGATCATGTCGTGTACCGCAATCCGGATGCGCTCAGCGTATATCGAAGTGACTTTCTTCTCATATCCATGCTGAACAAGGCAGGCAATGACATTAATCGATATGTGGTATCACCGCACGGAGAGGAGTATCTGTTTCCCTATCGGGTGAATAGTGATTACGAAGAACCCCAATACGAAGAGCGTATCAGCGGTCAATGGTACGAAACCGGTGACGGATATGAAGTTGAGCTCCAGATTCCCGTGGAAATGCTCGGCAGTAAACTGGGGTTTGCCATTTTCGATGTGGATGATCCAGCGCGACGCAGTATCAGAACTGTCGTTGCGACCTCAGATATTAGCAGCGTTGAAAAAATGGGATTGCTGCTTCGACCCACGCCGGAAATAGATCGTATTGTTGACGGCCTTGGACATACGACCTCGCGTATCCAGGTCGTGGATGCGAACCGGCGGGTATTGCTGACCGTTGGAGATATCCAGACCGCCTCAGGGCTCATCGTGACCGCCGAGGATCAAAACCGGATTGAAAACAAATATTGGCGCTATTTTGAAGACCGGGTTCTCCTGCCACTTTACTACCAGATCCTCACCAAACCCAGTAACGACTTTATTGATGAACTTTATAACGGTGTTACCCGCGAAGGGGCGCATATTGATTCGGCCCTCACGGGGGTTCCGCAAACCCAGTTCCGCACGCTAGCCGACAGTCAGACCCGCATTCTTGAAGCTGCCTATCCCATTCTTGCCGATGGCGAGGTACTTGGGGCTGTGGTTGTGGACCAGAACATGAACGGCATTCGCACTTTTCGCAATCAGGCACTCGAACGGCTGTTCAATACCATGCTGGCGGTAATGCTGGCGGTGGCGATGGTATTGTTCTTTTTTGCTTCACGAATTTCCTCGCGAATCCGGTCTTTGCGCAACCAGGCCGAAGGTATCTTTGACGAGCACGGCAAAC
>JBBDXV010000067.1:1335-2697 GCA_040902165.1 Pseudohongiellaceae bacterium | reverse complement strand
TCGGAGCGGGAGAAAATCAACCTTGCTGCGGTGCTGGAAGGCTGTATGGAAGGTTACAAAATTGCTTATCCCCAGGCGAATTTTGTTGTCGATATCAGCCGTCACCACATCTATATAAAGGGAGTCCCTGAGTACATAGCCCAGCTGATGGACAAATTGATTGCGAATGCGGTGGAATTTTCTTATCCGAATCATCCCATCGTGGTGACCTGCACTTCCGTGCGGGATCACTCCATTGTCAAAGTCATCAATCGCGGGCCGTATCTTCCACCGTCAATGAAAGACCGCGTATTTGATTCCATGATCTCGGTACGGCCGCAGGAAAAGCAAAAACAGCCGCATCTTGGCATGGGCCTGCATATCGCCCGTATAATTGCCGAGTTTCATGGAGGACAGATCAGGGCAGACAACCTGGAAACGGAAGAGGGCGTGGTTATCACACTGGTCATTCCGCTGTATTTCAAATAGAGCGCTATTCCTTCCCGGTATAGTAATTTGGTGCAAACTTCTTCACTACTGGTGAATCAGACGCCCAGGCATGGCAGGTATCCAGAACCTGCGGTCTCCGGGTGCTATCGCTGGTGTCAGCATCAGATTTGTTTCGTCGGTGACGTAACAGCGGAAATATGGTCTGGAATGCGACAGTTGCCATCGGAAACAACAATTCGGTCAAATGGGTACAGCCGTCAGTACCGCCGACTTTTTGTCGTATTGCCTTGCGCCAGCCGGCACCCATGGTGATACCGATCAGCGCCTTGTAGTTGGGTGCGATATTGGGACACATCTCAAACGGACTGCTTTCGGTAGCGGCTTCCACATCCTGGATCACGAAGTGGCGGTCGATGGTAACCCGCAGCAGCATTTCATGCAGGGGTTCACCGACCTTAACGACGCCGCGCCATTCGTTGGAAAATTCATAGGACTTTATGTCAGTCATATGGGCTTCAATATCGAAGTTGCCGTCTTCCCGTTCGTAACCGTGATAGGTGATGGTTCGGGTATGAATGTGATTTCTTTGGCTGGCTTCCGGCAATGGCATGTGGCATTCCTTTCAGGGACGTGGCGGCGGAGAAGTATAACCTAGAGAAACGCCAGGCGCGGTTAGCAATGTCAGTTATGACAGTAGATTGTCAGAATCCGGCTTATGTCAAAAATCTCCAGGTTCGAATTTGGGCAGGCGCTAGGGCATAATTGCCGGCGCCCTGACCGGGTATTTGGGCCGCCGCGCCGGGAACAGAATATTTTGAATTCGACTGTGAAATTACTTTTTGTATGTACCGGCAACGCCTGTCGATCCCAAATGGCTGAGGGTTGGGCCAGGGAATTATCCCGACAGTTCGGGGTCCCTCACTTTGAAGCTGA
>JBBDXV010000067.1:0-1235 GCA_040902165.1 Pseudohongiellaceae bacterium | reverse complement strand
CCGAGGGCTCAGAAGCAGAAATCTCCAAAGTATTCGAAACGGTTTGTCTTCAGATCAGGGATGCGGTGGCGGGTTTGTTAATCCGCCTGGCAGAGGAATATCACCGGGACACGCCACTCGAAAGCTGTTTCGACCACCGCCATGTCGAAGTCCTGTCCCGAAACAAGGAGCGTGACGGATTCATTCCACTCGAAGTTCTGCATCTTCGTCACCGTCTCTACAGAGGCGGTTGGAGCGCAGGGTTGCGGCGTGAACTGGTGACGCGCCCAAGAGCAGTAGGCGCACTGTTATATGACCCGGATTCCGACAAGGTGGTTCTGGTTCGCCAGTTTCGTACCGGGATGATAGATGAGCCTGAGCGCCCCTGGCTTCTTGAAATTGTTGCCGGATTGGTCGCGGCTGGCGAAGCCCCGATTGATGTGGTACAACGTGAAACCTTGGAAGAAACCAATTGCCTTGTATCTCGCATCCTGCCTATCTTTGAGTATTTTAATAGCCCGGGCTGGAATAATGAAAAAGTGAGCCTTTATTGTGCCCAGCTAGATTCGTCGACAGCAGAAGGAGTTCACGGACTGAACGAAGAACACGAGGATATCCTTGTCGTTGTGCTGACTGTTGATGAGGCCATCAAAGCTGTCCGAAACGGCACTATCAATAACGCCATGTCGATTATCGCCTTGCAATGGCTGGAGCTGAACAGGGAATGGGTTCGCACTCAATGGACAGCCAGGGAAAATCACCGTTAAACAGCCTTTGCAGGTCGGAATTCAGGGAAGTTCCGGGTAAAAACATCCTTTTTGTCGTCTCGGTCGAGGACAAAGCGTTACAATCCTGCCGATATAAATAGTGTTAATACCCGAATAAAGTCAAAACCAGAACTGGAAAAAATGAGTGAGCAGTAATAGATACAGTATTGATCTGATTAGACAGATGGCGGAATGTGATGCTAATTACATTCGCCTGCTCAAGCTGTTCCCAGGTTTGTATCGTAGTCACGACGACAGCGGTTTCCAGGACGCCGTATTTGAGTTTTGTATATCGGATCGGTCTGATCAAAACGGCGAGGTAAGAATCCTGATCAGTGTGCTGGAGGCTTTCAAGTACACAACCACGCTTAAAATCGAACAGAAGCCGAAGTCCGGCCATTGGCTTGAAAACCCCGCCATGGAAGTGCGTGTATATCATGATGCCAGCACTGCAGAAGTAGTGGCTTGCCGTGAACACAGGAATTTCGA
>JBBDXV010000066.1:0-1244 GCA_040902165.1 Pseudohongiellaceae bacterium | reverse complement strand
TAGGTGATGTCCTTGCCGTCGTTGTCCAGCAAATTGATCAGTTCGGCGTAAACCGTCAGAGAATCCCAATGCCAGGCACCACGCCAGCTGAGCGTGGTCAAATCGCCGGCGCGAAAGCGATTGTCTGCACTCATTGCATAGGGACCAAGGTAACGGGCGCGCAAACTCATTTCCCAACGATCCTGTATCGCCGAAAATCCCAGCTGGGCCGACTGTTCTACCGCAGCTTCGATATGCGTCCCTTCCGGGTTATCGGTGTACCTTGCCTTGCTGTCGGTGAATACAGCATCGATGCCCAGCCAGGTTACAGGTTGCCAGAAAGCGGTAAGCTCCAGACCGTTTCGTTCGGAACCTCCTTTGGGTTCCACAGAATTGGAGTCGCCAACGAAAATCAGTTCGCTGTCCTGTTCCAGCCACCAGTAGCTGCCAGTGAACTTGAAATTGCCGAAGCTGGTGCGCATGCCAATTTCCTGGCCGGTGCCCTGGGACAACCCAGGCACAGGATCAATGCTGTTGACGACGCCACGTCCGTCATTGGAATGAAATCCTCTGCCCCAGTTGCCGTAAATTTCCAGCGCGTCGGTCAACGCAAACGCAATACCCAGTTTTGGAGAAACCTGCGAGTCACGCTCCTGTCCTGCAAAGCTTGAAAGGTTCAGTGCCTTTACGTCGAAATCGTAATAATCTCCCCGCAGTCCGCCCAACAGGCGCAGGCGCTCGGTGACCGACCAGGTGCCGAGAAGATAGGCACCGAGGGATAATTCCCTGACTTCGTTGTCGCTGATGTTGTTGATGAATATGCCGTCTGCATGATGATCCAGACCTACGTCGGACACATCATCGAAACGAAACTCGGTGCCAGCTTCCCACCGAACGCGATCTGTCTGCAGCAGGGTTCTCTCGGCCCGACCACCGAAGGTCCAGCGCTTGTCAAACTGGTTGATCTGAAAGTCATAGGTGGGATTGGACTCCATCTGCCAGTCGTAATACTGGGCGAACAGGGAAGCACTCCAGTCGCCACCGGTCAGATTGGCAGTGCTCATCAAGCGCCAGGTATCTCCGCCGGCGCTGTTATCCAGTGCGCAGTATTCATCTTCACATTGGGCAGTACCGATGGCCCGCTCGGGGATTTGTTCGGTTGGGTGCCAGTTGCCACTATATAGAGAAGTAGTGACTTCCAATTGGCCGAATCCGGTATTGGCCAGGTATTTGCTCCACAAGGACTGATGTGAAAGTCCTTCTTC
>JBBDXV010000065.1:0-1246 GCA_040902165.1 Pseudohongiellaceae bacterium | reverse complement strand
CCGTCGGCCAGACGTGTAACCGTCAGTTCAGCCGGCAGTATATTGGACTGTGCATGCAGATTGAGATTGAATTGTGCAGTCAGCGCGGTACTGCTGCCGGGAGCAAGGCTTGCCAGCATCGTCATATCAATATTGCCGGTCACGGTAGCCTGGGGGAACATGCCGGTTTCAAACAACAGGTTCTGCATGCGTTCGTTACGGATCGGAATCAGGGTGTTTACACTGATCAGCTCGATGACGACTTGCAGCGCGCCTTCCTCGCTCAGGCTGCCGGCAATGCGATCAAAAGTATGCACTTCTGCGACGTTGTCAGCCTTGATCGTCACAAAGCTTAACGTGGACTCTTCATTGGACAATTCCCAGTCAGCCTGGACAGTTCCGCTAACCGTCAGCGGAACAATGACCAGCAGTAGTGCGCGGCAAAATGATTTGAACATCATGGCGTTATTCCTCGTGGCAGACAGCCCGGTTGCAGCCGGGGCAAAATGCCTGGTCCCGGTTAAGCTGTGGGGACCCGGCAAGGCTCCGTATTCTCGCTTCTGCCGAAGCCAAGAGCAAGCGGCGCACCGATTCAGTGCCTCTATACATGGACAAACCGGCGACACACTTATAAGCTTCGGAGCCACTGCTTCCCGCGTCCAGTACCGGGATCAACAATAAAGACAACACAGGGGTAGACATGACATCCATAGCAGAACATTCCGGCACCGCGCCGCAAACAACGAATATGCGCAAGGTGGCACTTACTTCACTGGCTGGCACCAGTATTGAGTGGTATGACTTTTTCATTTACGGAACTGCAGCAGCGCTGGTGTTTCCTACTGCATTTTTCCCTGCTGACATGCCGCCGATGGTGGCATTGCTTGCTTCGTTCAGTACTTTTGCGGTGGGGTTTGTTGCGCGCCCGCTGGGCGGCATCATCTTCGGGCACTTTGGTGATCGCATTGGTCGCAAACGGACCCTGGTGTTTGCGTTGATGATGATGGGGATAGGTACCACATTGATCGGTCTGCTGCCGACCTATGCTGCGATCGGTGCGGCGGCACCCATTGCGCTGGTGGTTTTGCGCTTTGTCCAGGGTCTGGCCATAGGCGGACAATGGGGCGGCGCCATGTTGTTGGTGACCGAGACCGCACCAGCGGAAAAACGCGGTTATTACGGTGCCTTTGCCCAGGCCGGTGCGCCGGTAGGGGTGATTCTTGCCAACCTTGCTTTTCTGGTGATCAGCGGTACTGTGTCTGAAGAA
>JBBDXV010000064.1:0-1253 GCA_040902165.1 Pseudohongiellaceae bacterium | reverse complement strand
ACCCCCTGCATTGGTTGGTCAGGGTAGGCTATCGCAACTATTTCGGCAGCCTGGCCGATGGAAATGGTAGCGACATCGGCCTCGTCCACCAGTACTTCGGTATAGATACTGCTGGGATTGGCAATGGTCATCAATGATGAACCGGGGATATTGGTCGAGCTGGCAATCGCAGTTTCACCAACCTTGATATCCAGGCTGGTAACAACACCTTCTATCGGGGACACGATCTGGGTTTTGCTGAGCTGGTCATTGACCTGCTCCAGTTGTGCGACAGTCTGCGCATGCCGTTCCAACGCGGACTTATGATCAATCTCGGCCAACTCCAGCTGGTTGGTGATATTGTCAAATTCATCATCACCGATCATCCGGCGTTCATGCAGACTGCGCGAACGTTCCCATTGACTGCGAAGATTGGCTATACGGACCTGTTGTCGTTCTATATCGATCGTATTAAGGCGTACTGATGCCTCAGCCTGTTCCAGGCTGGCGCGCAGATTGCGGTCGTCGACGCGCAATACCAGTTGCCCGGCCTTGACCCGCATGCCTTCCTCGACCAGCAATTCAGAAACCTTGCCGATGACCTCCGAGCTCAGCATTACTTCTTCCTGATGCGCGAGGAATCCGGAGGCAAGAATCGAGGGACTGATTACCCGACGCTCCAGCTGGGCAATAATGACGTCTTTACTGGCAGCGTCAGTAAAATTGCGCATAACCACCGGCAGCGCAATCACTGCGCCGACGATGATCAGCACCATTATCAGTTTTGAAGAATTCATGTGATATAGCTCTATTGCAGCAGTAGACGGCCCAGATAGCCGGGGAGTTACAAAATGCCCGCTAAAATATCACAGAAGCTTTCAGGTCAAAGCGAAATACGCCAGACTGCAGAAAATCACTATGTATGGTGCTAACACAGTCAGACTGGCGCGTAGCCAGCTGGATTGCAGCCACTGCTGATAGCCGACTACGGTCAGTGCCATACTCCAGAACATGGGCAGGGTCATGCTTTCCAGGGTAGCTTGCAGCATGAAGTTGTCGCCGGCGGAGAACCCCAGGCTGGCGAGGCTGAGAGAATTGGCATCAAACAAGCTCAGTTGTCCATTGGGACTCATCAGGATGTTCACTGCCATCACCAGTACCACCAGTAGATAAGGCAGACCGGTCCAGCTGATCAGCGAAAACCAGTGACGGAATCGATAGGCATCGCCTGACAGGGCAGAAACCAGGGTCAGGTAACCCGCCTGCAGCACAGA
>JBBDXV010000063.1:0-1255 GCA_040902165.1 Pseudohongiellaceae bacterium | reverse complement strand
GCAACTGGACCGACGGCTCTATCGCCGCGGATGAAAACGGGCAACCTCTTGGTGTTAACGGATTTGCTGACAGTCTGATGCCGAGGAATTTTTACAATCTCCTGAAACGTTCAGGAGCCCACCGCTGGTTTGAACTAATGTTGTATCAGGACAATTGTCCCGGAGAAAGTTTGCGGGGAGTTACCGAACTGCAACCGGCCGGTGCGTCGGGCAGCTATGTTTATCGTGCCGTCTGCAGCGGCAAATTGAGTTTGCATGTGAACGATGCCTTCGGATTCTATGGCAACAACGCCGGCTATGCCAATGTAGCCATTACACGCCGTTGAAAGACCGACAGGCTGGTCAAACTGGACAGGATAAAGGAGCGCGCCTATGCATACGATGCGACAGATTCTCGACAGCAAGGGACGGACAATTTGGTCGGTCAAACCGGAAAATACCGTCTATGAAGCGATTCAACTGATGGCAGACAGACGTGTTGGCGCCTTGCTGGTACTGCGGGACTCGGCACTTGCCGGCATCGTTTCGGAAAGGGATTATGCCCGCGAGGTCATACTCAAGGGACGCGCTTCGCGAGATACCCGGGTGGAACAAATCATGTCGACCAGGGTAATCACAGCCAGCTCGGACGTTCGGGTCCGTGACGCACTCTCGCTTATGAGCAACAACAAGATAAGACACTTGCCGGTCGTCGATGACGGCGCAGTTACCGGCATCGTCTCTATCGGAGATCTGGTAAAAGATGTAATCAACGACCAGCAGGAAACCATCGAACAGCTGGAAAGTTATATTCGCGGCTGAACACCAATTCAGCTGACCACAAGAGTGAACCCGCCTCCGGCTGCCGGGACGAATCGAATTCGCTGATTGATGCATTCGGGTTCTTCACCAGTGGTATGACTTACATAGATGATGTGCGTGCCTGTGTGGCCTGCTATGCAATCAATCATCGAAAGTACCGTTGCACGAAATTGATCATCCAGTCCCACACAGGGTTCATCCAGTATCAGCACGGTCGGAAACTTCACCATAGCCCGCGCCAGCAGCACGAGTCGTTGCTGACCGAATGACAGTTCGTGATAGTAAGCCGTCGCCAACCCGTCTATTGCAAAGGCCATTAACCAGCAGCGCGCTGTTTCCGTCTGTGTAGCACCACTGTCCTGATAGAGTCCAACCGACGAGAAAAACCCGGAAACCACCACTTCCAGCACCCTCCATCCCCGAATATAACGGTTATGCAACTCATTGGACACAA
>JBBDXV010000062.1:0-1257 GCA_040902165.1 Pseudohongiellaceae bacterium | reverse complement strand
GCATCACAGAATTAAAATTGCCGTTGATCAATCTCCACGAAGGCAGCGCGCTGGTGAGCAAGACAGTCAGGAAGGCGAATACTAGCGCGATAGCCAGCGTGAAACCTTCAATCTGAAAATGCATCCAGAAATCCACGCCTTCGTCATCGATTACTGTAAGCAAGAAAATATTCAATGCTTCCAGCCAAAGTCCGGTAAGCAAAATGGCAAACAGTGTACCTGTCAGGGAAATAACGATGCTCTCCCCCATCGTCTGCAACAACAAACGCCTGCGCGGTGCTCCCAATGCAACCCTGATTGAGACATCTTTCAGCCGCTCATTGGTTCTTGCCAGTAGTAACGTGCCCACGTTTATGCAGGCGAGCAAAAAGAGTATGAATGACAAAATGGCTACAACTGAGAACATGAGTTTGTTGCCGAAATTTTGCATATTTTTTTGCGGCAGGCTGGTGACGAAGCCCGCATCTACCTGATTGATTATGCGCTGATTGCTCGTGTAATGAGCAGCGTCCACAAAGGGATATTGCTGCCGCATGCGAAACAGCAGGTTGGATATCTCCTGATCTGCCTCGCGTTCTGACACACCGCTTTTTCTTAGGCCATACACCGACACCAGGGTCAAGTCATTCACAGCGGGATTGGTCAGCTCTGATTTAGCGGGCACCCAGATATCAGTAAAGCCCGGAAATGTAAATCCTGGCGCCATAATTCCTACCACACGGGTTGGCTCACCACTCAGGTCAATATAGCTGTCGAGTATCGCCGGATCGCTATCGAAAGCCAGTTCCCAATAATTATGGGCCAGCACTGCAACCGGTTCGGCATCCGGCTCCTGGTCTGACTCTTGCAATAAGCGACCGGAAATGGCACCAATGGGCGCAAACTGGAACATCGTCCATTCGGTCTGGGCAACCATCGCCTCATAAAAGACATCATCGGATTGCACATACACGTTAAATCTCATGCGGTAGACACCGACGTTTTCCAGCGTATTGATTTCGTCCCTGATAGTCGCAAACTCAAACGCTTTCAGTGGCGTGCAATTTCCGGAAGGACTATCCCCGCATATTTCAATAATGCGTTCGCCGTTGGGCAGCTCGACGGGCTTGAAAGCCATGATGTAAATAAACGAGAACGTGAACAAACTGAGTCCCAGGCCACCGGCAAGGACGATAGTAGACAGCAACGCGAAGCCAGGGCTTTTGGCGAGCTGGCGAAAGATGTATTTCAAATCGGACATGGAATAGAGCATTTGTA
>JBBDXV010000061.1:0-8151 GCA_040902165.1 Pseudohongiellaceae bacterium | reverse complement strand
GTACGAATGGCAATGGCCATGTCCATATTGCCATTCCAGCCCAGATAGCCCATCGCCCCGCCGTAAATGCCGCGCTTTACCGGTTCCAGTTCGTCAATGATTTCCATCGCCCGCACCTTCGGAGCACCACTCAGGGTGCCCACCGGCAAGGTGGCCTTCAGAACGTCCAGCGCAGTCCGGTCTTCGCGCATTTCACTTTCCACAATAGAAGCGATATGCATGACGTGCGAATAGCGCTCTACAAACATCTTGCGCGGCACTGTCACGCTGCCGGTTTTGGATACGCGACCTGAATCATTGCGGCTCAGATCAATGAGCATAAGATGCTCGGCAATCTCCTTTGCATCTGCCAGCAGTTCCTGTTCCAGCGCCAGATCTTCTTCATCGGTGAGGCCGCGGCGACGGGTTCCGGCCAGCGGCCGTACCGTTATCTTGCCTGACTCAACGCGGGCCAGAATTTCCGGCGAAGCACTTACGACATGGTGATCGCCGAGATCGAAATACACCATGTATGGAGACGGATTCAGATGACGCAGGGATCGATAAATATTCAGCGGTTCTCCGGTGAACGGTACGGACATGCGCTGGGAGATCACCACCTGCATGACATCACCGGCGACGATATAGTCCTTGATCCTGTCTACTGCCCGTTCAAAATCGCGTTGGCTGAAATGCAACTTGAAGTCTTCTATATCCACCGGCTTGCCGATGGATGACGCCGGTAACTGCGCAGGACTCAACAGTGAAACTTCAAGCTCGTCCAATCTGGATTGGGCTGTTTTGAAGCTTTCCGGCTCGGATGGATCGGCAATGACGATAAAAGAGATGGTGCCTTTCAGATTGTCGAATACCACAACCTCTTCCGAAACCATCAGCAGAATGTCAGGGCTGCCGATTTCGTCCACGCCCCGTGCCTTGCCAATTATCGGCTCCACGTAGCGTACCGTGTCATAACAGAAGTAACCTACCAGTCCGCCGCAAAAACGCCCGGCATCAACAGGACTGGCAACCTTGTAACGGGATTTGAATTGCTCCACGAACAGAAAGGGATCATCCATGTCCATCTGCTCCACGACCTGACCGTCGGTCTCCACCGTGACCCGGGTTCCGACCGCCCTGACCACGGTCTTGCAGGGCAGACCGATAATCGAGAAGCGGCCCCATTTCTCACCGCCCTGTACCGACTCGAAAAGATAACTATGGGTACCCTTGCCCAGTTTCAGATAAATACTGAGAGGAGTCTCGGCATCGGCCAGCACTTCGCGACGCACGGGAATGCGATTGAATCCCTGCCCTGCCAGCTGCTTGAATTGTTCCTGATTCATGGCTGTCAGCGATCAGCGAGTTCCCGGCTTAATGGGAAACCTGGGTCTGACCCAGTTCCGTCCGCATGGCCGAGATGGTTTTGCGATAATCTTTGTTGTTGAAAATTGCGGAACCGGCGACAAACATGTCCGCACCTGCCTCCGCTATCTTGCGAATATTATCCAGCCCTACGCCACCATCCACTTCCAGTCGAATAGCGTAGCCGCTGGAGTCGATAATCTTGCGTACCTGACTGAGCTTTTTCAGAGTTGACGGAATAAATTTCTGTCCGCCGAATCCCGGATTCACCGACATCAGCAATATCAGGTCGACCTTGTCCAGCAGATATTGCAGACAGTCAATGCTGCTGCCGGGATTGAAAACCAGCCCGGCCTTGCATCCCTGGTCACGCACAAGTTGCAGGGAGCGATCGACGTGCTGCGTGGCTTCCGGATGAAAACTGATATAGGTGGCACCGGCTTTGGCGAAATCCACAATCAGTTGATCCACCGGCGTCACCATCAAGTGCACATCAATCGGTGCGGTAATCTTGTGATTGCGCAGCGCCTTGCACACCAGTGGGCCGATGGTGAGATTTGGCACATAGTGATTGTCCATCACATCAAAATGCACGACGTCAGCGCCGGCTGCGAGCACTTCATTGACTTCATCACCCAGTCTGGCGAAGTCGGCAGAAAGAATTGAGGGACAAATCAGATATTCTTGCATTAACGTGGCCCGGCCGGTAAATGAAGCCGGTATTTTACTCGGGAGCCATTCTCATTACGACTGCTTTTGCTCGCTGGCGTAAAGTTCCCTGACAGTCTGTAACCGTTCAGGGGTGCCGATGTCGATCCAGGTTCCTTTATAGTACTGACCCCTGACCAGATCCTTTGCCATTGCTGCCTGCAACAAGGGCAATAAAGCTTGCGGTGCCGGCGGATAGCCTTCGAACAGCTTTTTGTGCAGGACGCTGATGCCACTGAAGGTAAGGCGCGGGTCACGACTGCCATGGCCGGCATGCACCCTGCCGCTGTCATCCAGACAAAAATCGCCGGTGGGATGATGGTCCGCATTTCCCACCAGCACCAGATGGGCCAGACAGTCACTGCCGGTAACCGGCATCAAGGTCGAGAAATCAAAGTCGGTCCAGATATCCGCGTTGACCACCAGGAAGCAATCATCCTCAAGCAGCGGCAGTGCGGCGATAATGCCGCCGGCAGTCTCCAGCCGAACAGTTTCGTGTGAATAGCGTATGCCTACACCGAACCGGCTGCCATCTCCCAGCCGCTGCTCGATCAGCTCGCCCAGATAATAATGATTGATGACGATTTCGGTGATGCCTGCTGCCTTCAATTTCATCACCTGATGTTCAACCAGACTGTAGTTGCCAACCCTCAACAGCGGTTTTGGCAGTTCAGCCGTCAGCGGCTGCATGCGATTTCCCAGTCCCGCTGCCAGTATCATTGCGCGCATGCTGTACCTGCGGGAAGTCTGCTGCGCGCCCGGGGCATTACGACAGTCTCAAACCAGGCGACAAATTCCGCCAGTTCCCGATACTGTCCTGCCACTTCGAGAAAGTACTCAATCACCAGCGGAATATCGGCGAGATACTGCGGCTTGTTATCGCGCAGAGAAAGACGCGCGAAGATGCCGATTACCTTCAAATGCCGTTGCAGGCCCATCAGGTCGAAATGATGAAAGAAAGCGGTGTGGCCCAGGTTTTCAATAATACCGGCCTGCTCGGCAGCAAGCTTGTATCTCAGCGCCAGTGTCCTGACATAATCCTTCGGCCATTTGATGTAACAGTCGCGCAACAGAGAGACCAGATCATAAGTGTAAGGTCCAGTGACCGCATCCTGAAAATCCAGCACTCCGGGACCCGGTATATCCTTGTGACTGCCATCTTCCACGATCATGAGATTGCGCGAATGATAGTCGCGATGTACCGCCACCTGCGTCTGTTCCAGCGCCGCATCCTCAAGATAACGCAGGCAGCCGGCGAGCAACTGCTTTTCAGTCGCATTCAAATCGAGCTCGAGGAAACGGCTACAGAACCAGTCTTCGAACAACTGCATTTCACGATGCAGTAACTCACGGTTATACGGCGGCAGAATCGTGCGATCATGCCGGCTTTGCAGACGGACCAACGCATTGATCGCAGCATCGTAAAGAGAATCTGTCAGTCGACGGTCAGAGGCCGATTGTTGCAATACCGGCAGATACAGCTGATCACCGAAATCCTCGAGCAGCAAAAAGCCAAGCTCAAAATCGGCACGCAGGACTTCCGGCGTGTGCAGACCGGCCTGGCGAAAGGATTGGGCAATCGCGGCAAACGGCCGACTGTTTTCTTTTTCCGGCGGCGCATCTACCAGTACATAACTGTTACCTGGCAGCAGCGCGCGAAAATAACGTCTGAAACTGGCATCGCCACTCAGATTCTGCAGCACCACTTCAATGCCTGACACCGGATTCATTTCTATCAGTTGGTGTCGAGCCCAGTTGGCCAGATCTATCTTGCGTTGATCCATGAGTTGGTCCATGAGGTCCGCAACAGCTCTCGCGTCTTTCTCGCGCTTTACTCGCGCCTTACTCGCGCCGTTCTCGCGCCTTTCTCGCGCCTTTCTCGCTCTTTTCTCGCGCCTTTGTTCAGACGCACAATACCAGCATAGCGTCCGACTTTGAATTCTTCGGCCAATCAATTATTATGCCCTGTCCATTGCGCGACCCTGACTTGATCACTCCCTGCCAAGATGCAGCTCAAGAAACGCCTTCTCTGTACCCATATTTCACTTATTGTGTCAGCCGGATTGCTGACCCTGAATTCAGCGCAACCGGTAGCGGCACAAACCAGCCAACTGGTTTGTCGCGCCAACGATGCTGGTGACGGCTGGATCTGTGAATCCACCGGTACTGCGATTCCGCTCCGGACTGCTGCCCAAACCGATCTTGTGCGTGAGACTGAACCCGCGATCACAGGCAGCTCTGCCGCAGTAACGATTCCGGTACCAGAACGCCAGGCTACTGATCTCGATTGGGTTGATCGCAGCCAGCTCACCCCTGAGGAACTGGCCGTCCTGCCTCCAAGTTGCTGTGGTGCTTTTATCGATCCGCTCAGCAACCTAGACCTGAGCTCTGCGGATCAATCCGACGGCACCTTGCTCGAAGCCGAGATCGGGCTGACCCAAACCCTGGACGGCAGCATCACAATAGAAGGACCGGTGCAGGTACAACAGGGCAGCCGCTTCATCACCAATGATGGTTCCACCGTGATGGACCAACCGAACAACAGCGTGCTCATGCAGGGCAATGTAGTGTTTCGTGAACCCGGCGTAATGTTGCGCGGCACCAATGCCTACCTGGACCAGAATGAAGACAGCAACCGGGTTGGTGAAGCCAGCTATGTATTGCACAACTATGGAACCCACGGTGTGGCAGACAGTATTGTTTACAATTCTGCCAGCGGTCAGGTCATCATCGAAAATGGGGAATTCAGTCGCTGTGAACCGGAAAGCAACTTCTGGCTTTTACAGGCACGCACCATCGTCATCGACCAGTCGATCAACCGCGGTTACGCCCGGGGAACCCGACTCGAAATTGGCGGTGTTCCGGTGTTCTATTACCCGTTTACCTTTGAATTCCCATTGGGCGATGAACGCATCTCGGGCTTTCTCGCGCCGAGCACCGGTTCTACTGATGATGGCGGCTTTGATTTTGCGCTGCCTTATTATCTCAATCTGGCACCGCATTACGACGCGACGATTACCCCCAGAAGCATCAGTGACCGCGGACTGATGACCAGCATTGAAGCCAGATACCTGGCACCGTGGTCGATGAACACACTGAACATGTCTTATCTCGGCAACGACAAATTCTTCGAGTTGGGCAGCAATGGTCTGCCGCTGCCGGACTCCCCTTCCGCCGAAAAACGCTGGTTCATTGGTTATGAACACTACGGCGCACTGGGGGGAAACTGGTCTACTTATGTGGATTACAACGCCGTCAGTGACGGGGATTATTTTCGTGACCTGGGCAGTGCCGGACTCAATGTATCGAGTCGCACCCATCTGAATCGTCAGGGTCGGCTGGATTTCAACAGCCGCTATGTGAAGGCCGGGCTCAACCTGCAACGAATCCAGGTCATCGATCCATTTGTCGATCCAGCCTTTGCAGCCACTGACCTGAACCGGCCGTTCGACCGGGTACCGCAGCTATCCTTGTCCACGACCCTGCCTCTGCCGCTCGCGCTGCAATTTGATTTGTATGGCGAATTGACCGGCTTCGACCGACAAATGCAGGAAAGTCTGTTGACCCCTGCGCAGATCGAGGCTGGCGCACTGGTGACCGGTAATCGGGTGAATCTTGAACCGACGTTGACCCTGGCACTTGAGTCACCCGGTTGGTTCCTGCGCCCCTCGGCCGGCATTCGTTATGTCGGTTATCAGCTGGAGAACCAGGCGCTGGGCAGCGACGAAAAGCCGGAGGTCAATATCGGTGTCTACAGCCTCGATACCGGTCTGGTGTTTGAGCGCAGCATGTCCTTCGGCGGCAATGGATTCACCCAGACATTGGAACCGCGGCTTTATTACCTCAACAGTGATTATGAGGACCAGAGCCGCTTGCCGTTGTTCGATGCCTCGGAATTCAGCTTCAGTTTCAATCAGCTGTTTCGCAATGACCGCTTCAGCGGCGGCGATCGGGTCGGTGATGCCGATCAGTTGAGTGTTGCGCTGACCAGCCGTTTTCTCGACCGCGACGGGCGCGAAAGGGCCAGGATCAGTCTCGGCCAGATTCAGTATTTCGAAGATCGCCTGGTCAGTCTGGATAACCCGATGCAGGCCTGGATTCCCCGCTACTCTCCACTCGACACGAGTTCCGCTATCGCTGCCGAGGTGAGCTATGCGCTGAGTGACAGCTGGCGCCTGAATCTGGATCTGCAATGGGACGAACAGGCTCAGGAAGTGGATGAGGGTACTTTCCAGTTCCGGCATCAGTCCGAATCCGGCCGTATCTTCAATGTCAGTTATCGCTACCGGGATATAGTCACCCTGCCGGGATTTCTGCTGGGGCCGGACGTTGACCCTCGCATCAAGCAGACTGATGTTTCCGGCGCCCTGCCGGTGAACAGTAACTGGCGTTTTCTCGGTCGTTGGAATTATGATCACAGCAACTCCCGGAACCTGGAGTCCTTTGTCGGGGTCGAATACAGCAATTGTTGCGCTACCATCCGCCTGGTCGGTCGCGAATGGGTGCATGATGATGACCTGTTCCTGGCCGACGCACGCCCCGAACGCGGTATATTCTTCCAGTTCACGCTGCATGGCCTCGGCAATGTCACCGGCGGCGGGGTAAGCGGCCTGCTGAGCGATGGCATATTCGGATTCCGGGATCCCTACCAGCGATAAGCCCGGCAATAAATCGGGCAATCGGTAAAGAAAGAACACATTGGAAAAATCATCGAAAGAATTATCGAAAGAAAATGCACGAAGAGGAAGGAACGTACGATGACTGTAATCCGGATTAGAAATGGCAGTTGGCTGCTCAGCAGCTTGCTTTGCTTTGTGCTTGGCAGCATTTCATCAGTCGCGACGGCGCAACGCAGCACCCTGGACAGAATTATCGCAGTCGTGGATGAAGATGTTGTGTTGCAAAGTGAGCTGGATCTGCGCCTTGAAGAGGTCCGTCAACAGGCGCGCCTGGGCAATACCCCATTGCCACCGGAGGCTGAACTTCGTCGTCAGGTACTGGATGCGCTGGTGTTGGAAAACCTGCAGATGCAGTTGGCGCAACGGGTCAGTATCCGCTTTGATGATGACACGCTGAATCGTGTGATGACCAATATGGCCCAGCAGAACAACATGTCCTTCGATGATTTTGTTGCCGCACTGGAATCCAACGGGACCTATCGCAGTACCCGCGAACAGGTGCGCAAGGAATTGACCTTGCGGGACCTGCAACGGGGTATGGTGAATCGCCGCATCAGCATTACCAACCAGGAAATTGAAAACTTCCTCAACTCGGAAATGGGTCGCTCAGCCATGGCGCCGGAATATCTGGTTGAACATCTGTTGATTCCCATTGCCGAGGACGAACCGGCTGCCCAGATCCTGGCCAAACAGCAGTATGCGGCCGAACTGGTGGCGCGCATCGAAGAAGGTGCTGAGCTTGCTTCGATTCGCGCGGAAGCAATGCGCGGCGGTCGTTTCCAGGTAACCGGCACTCCGTTTGGCCTGCGCCGACTGGAACAGATTCCAAGTCTTTTCACTGCTATCGTCCCGGGAATGACCATCAATGATGTGGCCGGTCCGATACGCGCCGGCAATGGATTTCATATCATTCAACTGATGGATATTCAGGGTGGCACCAATCGCCTGGTGAACCAGACGCATATCCGTCACATCATGGTACCTCCCAACGAAATTCGAACTGATGAACAGGCGCTGGCGCTGGTGACTGAGCTGCGGGAACGGATCATCGGTGGGGAAGAATTCGCCACTCTGGCGCGGCAAAACTCCGAGGATGCCTCGTCGGTTGTGGCCGGCGGTGATCTGGACTGGGTCAGCGAAGGCGGCATGCCAATCGAAATGGAAGCAGTCGTCAACGTACTCGAAGTCGGCGAAATCAGCGAACCGTTTCGTACTGAGGGCGGCTGGCATATCGCCGAGGTGCTGGGGCGACGCGAGGAAGATCTTAGTCGGGAATACGGCCGCAATCAGGCAGAGAATGCCTTGCGCAATCGCAAGTTCGACCTGGAACTGCAGAACTGGTTAATCGAGATTCGCGAACAGGCTTTCGTGGAATACAAGGATTGATGCGCCGTCGTGGCCTATCGTCTCGCTATCACCC
>JBBDXV010000060.1:0-1264 GCA_040902165.1 Pseudohongiellaceae bacterium | reverse complement strand
AAACTGCCTCCGTACCGTGTTCCGCCCGATACCGATTGACTTCGCAAGCAAGGAGTAGTCATTTTCTTCATTCTGCAAGCGCCCGACGACTATCGACGGATGACGCTTGAGTGCGTGGGCCAGAGCCAGGGCATCCGCAGGTGTATGACTCTTGCGAACGCTGGCCTTTCGCCAGACGGTGGCCGGTATCAATATCTCGCCAGCTTTTTCGTCGGCGTCCCGTTCGATTGCATCTGAGGGACTGCTCTGGGAAAGATCATCAAAGATTGCATCACACTGTTGCGATAGATGAAACCGCACATGCACCAACTCGTGCATAAGTGTGAACCAGAAATTATCCAGCTTGTCATGGCGCAGGGTCAGCCCGACCACCGGAGCGCCGTCGTCACGTAACAGGGCGGCACCGTCGAGGCAGGTTTTCGGCAGCTGTTTTTCCAACACTACAGCGATACCATGCTGTTCAATAAACTCCCTGGCCAGACGCGGCCCTTCGTCAAAAACACTCAGCATGGCAACGTGATCAAAAAACTGGTCATTTAGCGCCGCAGCATCAAATTCGCCGATTTCACGTTCTCGGGAACGAATCAACACACGCCCGCGCCAGGCCAGCAGCGCCTCCCTGTTGATGTCTTTGTTCTGTCGATAGTGTGCAGTGGAGCGAACGTAGGCGGGGCTGGTTTCCCGGATTCCAGCATTACGCAGGAACTTCTCCCTGCTACGCAATGCTTCCGGACCACTTTCGTCCTGAATTAATACCTCAGCCGAAATATCCAGGTGCCGGTTCAAATTGCGGATCATGTTGAGACTCAGGGATCGCTTGCCATTGAGCACTTCCGACACCTTCGAAGCTGAGCCGATATAGGGCACCAGATCTTTGCTCTTCAAGCCCATTTGCTCCATACGAAAGCGAATGGCTTCCAGAGGCGTGGGAGGAGAAATGGAAAAATGCTCTGCTTCGTACTTTTCCAGCAGTGTTGCCAGCACCTCCAGCTCAGCGGCTGCATCAGTGTCATCAGCCGGGTCAGATTCCAGCAATTGTTCGAGCCGGCCCAACACCTGTTGGTAGTCATTGTCATTGTGAATGGGGTAAATGCTAATCATGGCGTTCTTTCCGTTAAGAGTTACCTTCTAAAGATTCCCTTTAAAGATACCCATTAAAGATACCCATTAAAGTTACTGTCTAAAGTTTCCATTTGCTGTACTGCGCGTGAGTTCCGATTCGATCAATCAAGACCATGGATCGATTGAAATACACTTTGATCAC
>JBBDXV010000059.1:0-1276 GCA_040902165.1 Pseudohongiellaceae bacterium | reverse complement strand
GAATCAAACCAGTCACCTCCGACCCCACTGAAACCCACCTCCGACCCCACTGAAACGGACTCCACTGAAACGTTCCTGGCTACTGCCGCGGCAGATAGGTCAGCGGATCTACTGGTTTGCCGTCCAGGCGAATTTCAAAATGCAGCTTCGGGACGCCGTCACTTCCCTGCCCGACTTCGGCGATCGGATCGCCGGTCCGCACCTGTGTCCCTTCGGCGACGAGTAAACTGCGGTTCTGGGCATAGGCGCTGAGATACCGGTCACTGTGACGAATGATGACCAGGTTTCCTGAGCCTTGAATACTGTTGCCTGCGTAGACCACATCTCCATCTGCCGCCGCATAAACCTGCTGACCGGAAACTCCGCCGATATCGATTCCCTTGCCGGCACTGTCATTGGCCTGGAAGCCGTTGAGCAGGCGACCGCTCAGCGGCCAGCGCCATTGCGGTTCCTGATTGCGTATTGAGCCTATGGCCTGACGCATTACCGTCACCGGGGTCGAGCTGGCTGGCCGGGCATTGGCCACACTGTTATTGCTTACTACTGTGCCGGTAGGAGTTTGCGGACTGCCGAAGCCAGTCGTCGTGGCAGCGACCGGATTGCTCGCATCAAGATTCAATTCCTGATCCACCCTGATGGTATAGGGAGGACTCAGATTATTGGCAATGGCCAGACTGCGAAAGTCCAGGTCGTACTGAAAAGCGACCGAGTAGAGCGTATCGCCACGTCTTACCCTGTGCACATTGGCTCGATTGACAGCGCCGCCATTACCCACATTGCGCGCGGTCGTGCTATTGCGACTCACCGAGGTAATTGCTCCTCTTGTACTGGTCGTCGCCCCGCTGCTGTCACTGGTGACGATCACCGGCGGTTGTAGCACCCGGGTTTCACCCTGCTCGGTCACCGGCGCCTGATAGCCATTGGAACATTGCAGCAACAACAGCAGCAACAGCAGGCCTGCCGTTCCGTGTTTGACCGGCAAACCCCGCAAGCCTGAATAGTTGAATTTCCTTGAAACCATAAGCAACCCGAAAACAAGTCTCCGTAATCTATTCATCGGCCGATTTGCCGAATAGTTTTTCAAATCCGACGATCAGCACCAAGCCGGCGACCAGTGCCGCTGCGACTGCCAGCAGCCTGGGATCCTGACCGGTCAATGCGGCATATTCAAAGGGACTTATTTTGACCGTCTGCAGCGGATGCAGCTGACCTTCGAGGTCGACGGAAAAGCTGATGGTCTCCTGCCATGGCCACAGCACCCACACCGATGCCAGCA
>JBBDXV010000058.1:0-1279 GCA_040902165.1 Pseudohongiellaceae bacterium | reverse complement strand
GACTGCAGCGAATCCAGCAACTGTCGCGCTTCCAGACGCGCTTCGGTCAGCGCGCGAATTTTCATATCCTGTGCGGCATTCTGTTGCGAGGCGACCAGCATTCTTTCGATATCACTGCCGGCCAGACCATAACTGGGTTTTACCTGTATTTCCGCGGACTTTCCGGTACTGAGCTCATGCGCACTGACACTGAGAAGTCCGTCGGCGTCGACCTGAAATGTCACTCTCACCTTGGCCGCCCCGGCAACCATCGAAGGAATGCCGCGTAATTCAAAACGGGCCAGGGAACGGCAATCGCTCACCAGCTCTCTTTCACCTTGCACCACATGAAACGTCATCACTGTCTGGCCATCCTTGAAAGTGGTAAATTCCTGGGCGCGGGATACAGGGATGGTCGTGTTGCGCGGAATTATTTTTTCCACCAGCTCGCCCATGGTTTCAATCCCCAGCGACAGGGGATTGACATCAAGCAACAGGAATTTATCCGGTGATTTATTGCCCACCAGAATATCTGCCTGGATTCCGGCGCCAATGGCGACCACCTTGTCTGGATCGATCGTGGCGAGCGGCGTTTTCAGAAAAACTGATTTTACTCTCTGTCGAACTATGGGCATGCGGGTGACCCCACCGACCAGCACAACATTGTCTACTTCTTCCACCTTCAGTTTGGCATCGCGGAGAACCCGACGGCAGGCACGAACTGTACGGTCCAGCAAATCAGCGCAGATTTGTTCAAGCTGCTCAGTGTCAAGCTGTCCCGACCAATCCTGCCATTGCAGCGCAACTGAATCCTGGTCCGTAAGTGCATGACGTGCCTGGTTCGCCAGCTGCAACAGGTCACTTCGCTGGCTTGCATTCAGACTCTCTGTGTCGGTGCCTGATTGCTGCAATATCCAATGCGCCAGTCGAAGGTCGAAATCATCACCGCCAAGACTGGTATCACCACCGGTCGCCAGAACCTGAAATACGCCGTGCTGCAGACTCAAAATGGACACGTCGAAAGTACCACCGCCAAGATCAAACACCACCACATTGCCTTCATCCCTGCTGTCCAGCCCGTAGGCCACGGCGGCAGCGGTAGGCTCGTTGAGAAGTCGCAGGACATTGAGTCCGGCAAGCCGCGCGGCATCACGCGTCTGTTGACGCTGGGCATCATTGAAATAAGCCGGTACCGTAATGACGGCACCGTCGAGCTTGCCAGCCAGAAATTTCTCCGCCCGGTTCACCAGCACCTTCAAAATGTCCGCCGACACTTCAATCGGGTTGCGCGGTCCTGCTG
>JBBDXV010000057.1:0-1279 GCA_040902165.1 Pseudohongiellaceae bacterium | reverse complement strand
TTACCGAGCTGACCGAGCAAAAGCGCAACCGCCTGTTCAGTTACGCGGAGTACATCCAAATCATGAATCAGGGTACGGAGTTGCCATAGCTTGTAAATCGGGGACAGACCACGGTTTACCTATAAATCGTACTTAATCGTGGTCTGTCCCCGAATTTCCGCATTACAGGGAGTTGATGTGGAAACTATTTCTCGATCGGCAGGCCGCCCTGAGTCTTCCCGATAATGAGTTGCTCAAGCCCTGAGCGCAGAGTATCATCTGGCACACATCGAGACTATCATTTGGTGATTACGTGAGCGAGAACCAGAGAAAATCAACAGATAAATCAACAAGATCGGGCAAAAAAGGCGACGCAGTACCTGTAGTTGAGTCGCGTCAATCCGGTCGCGCGCCGATCCCAGGGCTAATGCAGGAGCGAATGAAGCGACACTTTCGGCGCCGCTCCAACCGATTAAAGCAACAAACTTTGCGCGGCTCCAAAAGTATCTGGAAACAACTCCGTCTACCTTCCGGTGGCAGCCTGCTGATCACCGATATGGCGAAGGGATTCGACTACCAGGTGATCGACCGGCTCGCGCAGTTTTCCGGTCTGGAAAAACGCAAGGTTGCAGAGTTTGCCAATATTTCTCCTTCCACCCTGATCCGGCGCGCAGGGCAGGGCAAGTTCAACGCCGAGGAAAGTGACCGGCTCTGGCGCATGGCGCGACTGTTCGAATTGGCCACAGAGCTGTTCGAGGGTGACGATCAGGCCGCCCAGGAGTGGATCAACGAACCCGCTCATGGGCTTGATGGCCGCGCACCGATCGAAATGATCGGCACGTCACTGGAATTCGAAACTGTCTCCACCCTGATTGAACGACTTGAACACGGGGTCGTGGCTTGACCCTTGCTGTTTACCGTCTGGTAAAAAACAAGCACGCGGCAGCCCCGTTCGACACCGAAGGTGCACGTCGCCTGGGTGGTCGCTGGAACAGTAAGGGAATTCCCTGCGTCTACACCGCCAGTGCTGAGTCACTGGCGATGCTGGAAGTGATGGTACACACCCAAAGCACTGCGCAGCTCCGCCACTACTCCCTGTTTCGTCTGTGGATCCCGGAGCAGGAAGTTGAGTTCGCGCCGGAGAATGCACTGCCGGATGACTGGCGATCTCCTGTAGCACCGCCCTCGACCCAATGGTACGGGGACGCCTGGTTGCTCAACGAGGTACCGATGCTCGCACTGGCCGTTCCCAGCACGGTTGCGGTTCGTGACCGGAATTTCATTCTCAACCCGAATCACC
>JBBDXV010000056.1:0-1281 GCA_040902165.1 Pseudohongiellaceae bacterium | reverse complement strand
ATTCCCAGTCCCCGTCCTGTCTGACCCCGGATTCTCCGGCTTTACTGTTGCGCAACCGGCTGAACGCCTTTTTGCTGGCGCTCGCTCTGTTGCTCCCGACGGCTCCTGCCCTGTGGGCCCAACCTGGACAGGATGATCCCGGCTGGGTGACCACCTGGTCCGCCAGCCCCAGTACCCTGCCACCCGCTCGAGAACAGGAATTTGTCCAACTGGAGAACCAGACCCTGCGTCTGATCGTGCGTACCAGTGCCGGCGGCGAGGCCCTGCGTCTGCGCATCTCCAATACCCACGGCACCAGACCCCTCGTGGTCGGCGGCGTATCAGTCGCAACGCAGGTATTTGTCAGCAATGTCCTGGGTATTCCCGGCATGTCCAGCAAGGCAGTCACGTTCAGCGCTGCAGCCAGTTTCACCATACCGGTCGGCGCGGTCATGATCAGCGATCCGGTGGAATTTGCAGTACCGCAGACCGGCAATCTGGCGGTGAGCATATATTTGCCGGAAGCCAGCGGCTTTCTCACTTCCCATCGCGCGGCTCTGCAGACCAACTTTATTTCCGCGCCGGGCAATTTTCTGAGCGGTGACTTTGTCGTGGCAGAAGAAATCACCTACTCTTCTCTGCTCACTGCCGTGGACGTGGTCACCAGTGCCCCAGCTCGCACCATCGTGGCCTTGGGCGACTCCATCACAGATGGCACCGGATCCACCGACAGCGCCAACCAGCGCTGGCCTGATCATTTCACCCAGCGTCTTTATGCAGACGGTTCTCTGCCGGACTATTCTGTAGTGATTGCCGCCATTGCCGGCAACCGGGTCACCACTCAAGCCTCGCCAATTTTTGGAGAGAATCTGCAGGCCCGCTTCGAGCGTGACGTACTGGCGCTTAGCAATGTGAGCCATATCATCCTGCTTGAAGGCATCAATGACATCGGCATGTCGTCACGACTGCCGCCCCTCATCAGTGCCGGGGAGATCATCAACGGCTATCGCCAGATCATTGCCCGCGCCCATGCCCGTGGCATCAAGGTCTATGCTTCGACACTGTTGCCCTATGAAGGCGCCGTCTACTATACCGAAGAGGGTAATGCAGTGCGTTTGGAAGTGAATGAGTTCATCCGCAACAGCGGGGAATTCGACGCCGTCATCGAGTTCGAAAAGGTCGTGGCCGACCCGGCTAATCCCAACCGCCTGCGCGCCGAATTCACCCAGGACAACCTGCATCCCAATGATGCGGGTTATGAGGCGATGGCGGAGGTGATTCCGCTGGAGTTGTTCAGATAAA
>JBBDXV010000055.1:0-1282 GCA_040902165.1 Pseudohongiellaceae bacterium | reverse complement strand
GGGGACGAGGCCTATTTCGCCGACGGCCTGACCGAAGAGATTCTCAACTCCCTGGCAAAAACGCCGGACCTGCTGGTCGCCTCGCGCACGTCTTCGTTTGAATACAAGGATCAGACTCCCAACCTGCGCGACGTTGCTGCAGCGCTTGGCGTGGCGCACATACTGGAAGGCTCGGTTCGCCAATCCCCGACGCGTCTTCGCGTGACAGCGCAGTTGATCCGCGCCTCGGACGGTTTTCATTTGTGGTCAGAGAACTACGATCGTCAGCCCGACGACGTCATCGCCGTGCAGGAAGATATCGCCTTCCAGATCGCCACCGCCTTGCAAACGGTGATGGACCCACAAGCCTTGCGCGCCATGGTGGAATCCGGAACGCGATCCGTGCCAGCCTATAACGCCTATCTCAAAGGCATGAGTGCTGGCGGCAGACAGCGTTATGAGTTTTTTGAACAGGCCCGGCAACTGGACCCGGAGTTCGCGGCTGCGCATTACCAAGCGGCCGGGTACTGGCAACTTCAATTAAACCCGCTGCAGGTACGTCCTGCAGGTTCTGCTGAAAATATTGATCCTGAGCAAATGCTGGCGATGTATCAGGAGCGCATCAGCATGGCCATCGAGACTGCCGCCGTGCCAGACAAATACCTGTACCAGTCCGATCAGGCGCGGGTGAATTTGCAGTTACGTGCATCACTGGACTTTCTGCAGCAGTATTTGCAGGCTCAGGCAAAGGCACGCATCGCCGAGAATTTGCAGATCGATGCCTTGTATCTGGCCGCGAATCTGGGTGAAAGAGAGCTTGGCCTGCAGTTGATTGACACCTTACGAGCCTCAGGTGTTTCGAATGCAGACCTTTATTCCCAGATAATCCAAGGCTATCGAACATTGAGGGAGTATGAGACGGGTTATCAGTTTACGCTGGAGGCGGTCAGCAAATTTCCAAACAATGAAGGGTTGTTATTCCAAGCGAACCAGTTGCTGCACTTGGGTGGTTATAGAGAGGACGCAAAAAACGCCGCAGCACGAATAACCGGTTCGCAACTGCCGTTGGTCAATGTGCTGTTGATGCGTGTTCGTCATGCCTGTGACGATGGTGATAACACCGAGGCCAATCGCTTATACGAAGAAGAGCTGAAAGGTCTGGAGAGCTCATTTGTAAATTATTTTGCCCTGAGCATGCTGGGTCGTCTTGATGAGGCGAACGACGCCTTGAGGTATCTGGACCAGCAAAGCTCCCTCTACTCGCTTTCTTCGTATCTTACATATTCATTTTTCGATCCGCAGG
>JBBDXV010000054.1:7006-8327 GCA_040902165.1 Pseudohongiellaceae bacterium | reverse complement strand
AAGTGCACTCCCCAAAACGGAAGCTTTTTCTTGATCTGGTGTTGTCCATATTCCGTCTTAACGGACTCCTGATAGCACAGGGTGACAACATGACCCGCGATCTGGGCTTGACCAGTGCGCGTTGGCGGGTCATTGGTGCTGTCGCCCTGTCCAGCGCCGGCGTGACAGTGCCAGGCATTGCGCGCGTTCTTGGCCAGTCACGTCAGGCAGTACAACGTATTACCGATGTGATGGTTCATGATGGGCTGCTGGTTTACTCGCCAAACCCGAAGCATAAAAAATCAGTTTTGGTACAACTTACCGAGACCGGAAAAAGTGCTTACAGCCTGCTGCGCGAAGTGCAGGACCCCTGGGCTCTTGAGACAACCGAAGATGTGAGCGCGGAATCACTTGAGACCGCTCTGACAGTTGTCCGCCGTCTGATTCAAAAATTTGACCGGGACTGATGCAAATGTCTGACTTTAAATCCCGATTGCCGCGCGACCTTTATACTGCCTCCCAGGTAAGGGATCTGGATCGTATCGCGATAGAGCAGATGCCGATTCCGGGTATTGAGTTGATGCAACGCGCCGCTGGCGCAACCCTGGCGTTATTGCTGGATCAGTTCCCACAGGTAAAACAAGTCATTATGCTTTCCGGCACCGGCAACAATGGTGGCGACGGCTATATGATGGCAGTGCTGGCGAAACAGCAAGGCATCAAGGTTGATGTGATCCAGGTCGGCGACCATACACAGCTGCAAGGTGATGCGCTGCTGGCCGCCAGGCTCGCGCAAAAAGCCGGCCTGCCAATTAATGCTTTCGATCCTCAACTGCACCAGGCTGCAACCCTGGCTACAATCCTGGTTACAACCAGCACGGTAATAGTAGACGCGCTGTTAGGTACCGGACTTGACCGTGACGTGAGTCCGGAATTCGCCAGAGCCATTGAGTTTATCAACAGTACCGGTTTGCCAATTGTTGCAGTGGACGTTCCATCGGGAATCTGCAGCGACACTGGTCGCGTTCGGGGAACTGCAGTCAAGGCGCAGCACACTGTCACATTCATCGGTCTCAAGCGCGGGATGTTAACCGGCGCAGCAGTAGATTATTGCGGGATTATTCACTTTACCGCGCTTGATTTGCCGGAGAAGCTATATAGCAGTACTGCGTCACCCAGACCTGACTGTCAGCGTATAGATATGCAGCTGATGAGCAGAAAGCTGCTGCCGCGATCACCATCATCCCACAAGGGCGACTTTGGTCACACAGTTGTCATTGGGGGAGATTATGGTTTCGGTGGTGCCGTATCGATGGCTGGGGAAGCTGCCTTGCGCGGCGGC
>JBBDXV010000054.1:0-6906 GCA_040902165.1 Pseudohongiellaceae bacterium | reverse complement strand
TGAACCTGCTGTCGGAAGATGAATCCGGCAGTATCCGGGTGCGACGCGACAACTGGATTCTCACTCCGCATCCGGGCGAGGCAGGCAGGCTGCTGGGATGTGAAACTGCGGAAATTCAACGAGACCGGTTTGCTGCGGTAGCCCAGTTGCAGGATAAATTTGGCGGCGTGTGTCTTCTTAAAGGCGCCGGCAGTCTGATTTGCTTTCAAACTTCAACGGGCCGGCAGACTGAACTGTGCTCGGAAGGTAATGCCGGAATGGCGAGCGGCGGTATGGGGGACGTACTGAGCGGACTGACCGGCGGTCTTGTGGCCCAGGGTTTTGCCTTGCATGAGGCACTGCAGGTAGCGGTTTGCGTACATGGTGAGAGCGCAGATCTGGCTGCCGACGCCCTTGGCCAGCGAGGCCTGCTGGCTACCGATCTGTATCCGTTTATCAGTCAGCTGTTGAATCCACGGCAGTAGTTGGTGGCCGGCAATCATTCAAGCAGTACTGAGTTTCTGGCGGATGAATCGGCTACTGAAGAGTTTGGTCGAAGACTGGCATTGGCGGCGCAGTCAGACTCCGGCAATTTCGGCACCTTGATCTATCTGCAAGGGGATCTCGGGGCTGGCAAGACCACACTGGTACGAGGATTTATGCGCGGGTATGGTTACCAGGGTCCGGTGAAGAGTCCTACCTATACGCTGGTTGAACCGTACGAGCTTCCCGGTTGTAATATCTATCATTTTGATTTATATCGTATTTCAGACCCGGAAGAGATCGAATTCATGGGCGTGGCGGAGTATTTTTCCGAATCTAATCTATGCCTGATAGAGTGGCCCGAGCGTGGCAAGGGCGTTATTCCTTCGGCCGATCTGGAAATCGGTCTGAGCGGTACTGGCGATGGAAGGTCCCTGCGCTGGCGAGCGGTCTCTTTGCGCGGAGAACAGTTGGCCGAAAGATTGTTACAGGCAGGCCGAAATCCTTAGACGGCGGGAACTTTGGGTAGTGGAAATGTGGACAGGTTAAATCGATCAAATCGTTGGCGGAAGAATTTACAGCTGATCGCATACGGCGCGATGCTGTCCGCCGCTATTTTCCCGTCGGCGGTAAGGGCTGCCGATATTGAGGAGATCAGGCTATGGCATGCTCCGGACCATACGCGCCTGGTTTTTGATCTGAGTAGCGCTATCAGCTACAAACTGTTTACGCTCGACAATCCTGCCAGGGTTGTCATTGATATCGAAGATTCCAGGCTGCTGGCAAATCTGTCCGGACTTGATCTGGCTGACAGCCCGTTGCGCGGTATACGTGCGGCCCCGCGCGACAATACGAATTTAAGGGTAGTGCTGGATCTGGGCGCCGCGGTTGACCATAGCAGTTTTACTCTGGGTGCCAATGGTGAATTCAGGGATCGCCTGGTGGTGGATTTGTATGATGAAAGCTCTGCTACCGGTATTGCTGGCAGCGTAAAAACCATTCCGGTTGTGGAAAGCGACAGACGCGATGTTCGGGTAGCCGTGGTTGCCGGTCATGGCGGTGAAGATCCGGGTGCACCCAGTTACGATGGCAAGATCTGGGAAAAGAACGTCACCCTGGCGGTAGCACGGGCGATTAAAGATCGGCTTCAACAGATTCCTGGTTATACGCCGGTAATGATCCGCGATGGAGACTACAGTATTGCATTGCAGGAACGGCCGGTTATCGCCCGGGATCGACGTGTGGATATTTACCTGTCCATACATGCGGATTCATATCGGGGGCAGGGAGCTGAAGGGGTAACCATTTACGCGCTTTCCGGTGAAACTGCCGACCGCGAAAATGCCCGGCGTATTGAGCAAAAGGAAAATCGCGCAGACCTGCTGGGCGGTGTTGCCGGTGATACCCGTATCGCCGATATCGATGATGACCTTGCGCTCACCTTGCTTGATTTGTCCATGACCTGGAGTATCGAACAGAGTGTAACCCTGGGAAACCATATCCTCGGGAGCCTGGACCGGGTGACCACCTTGCGCAAGGACAAGGTACAAGGCGGCAATTTGTGGGAATTGCGCTCACCGGATATTCCTTCAATACTTATTGAAACCGGATACCTTTCCAATCCAGCCGAGGCGCGAAAATTGGTGACTCGAAGTTACCAGGAACAACTGGCTGATGCGATCGTACGAGGCGTGATGCATTATTTTTACGAAAATCCGCCACCAGGCACGCTGATTGCGTGGCAAAAGGAAAACGGGATTATCCCCAGTGAATACATCGTCAAACGCGGCGACAGTCTTTCTGAGATTGCCCAGCGTCACCGCGTGAATCTTTCCAGCCTGCGTCAGGCAAACAACATCAACGGCGACAGGATAATGGTGGGTCAGGTTCTCAAGATCCCGCCGTCCTGAACCTATGGCAAGAATTGCACTCCTCAGCCAGAGACTGGCAAATCAAATCGCTGCCGGTGAAGTAGTGGAACGACCGGCATCGGTCATCAAGGAATTACTTGAGAACTGCCTTGATGCCGGTGCCACGAAAATTGAAGTAGATGTAGACAGCGGCGGTGCCAAATTGCTGCGGGTTCGCGACAATGGCAGCGGAATAGGCAAAGACGATCTCGCATTGGCACTGAGTCGTCATGCCACCAGCAAGATTTTCAGTCTGGAAGATCTCGAACATATTGCCAGTCTCGGATTCCGGGGCGAAGCGCTGGCCAGTATCAGTTCTGTTTCCCGTCTCGCGTTAATGTCAAGGTCCGTCGAGGCCAATGAAGACGGCGCGTGGAAAGTCGAAGTGGAAGGTCAACAGATGCAACCGCTGGTATCACCAGTTGCTCATGCCCAGGGCACTACGGTGGAAGTGCGCGATTTGTTCTTTAATACACCTGCGCGGAAGAAATTTCTTCGAACCGAGAAGACTGAATTCTCCCACATAGAAGAGGTGATAAAGCGGATAGCGTTGAGCCGTTTTGATGCCAGCTTCGTTCTCCGCCACAATCAGCGAGTCATCTATAATCTTCGGGAAGCGACTACTGAACAGGAAATGCTGAGAAGAGTGGCTTTGTTGTGCGGGCCTGCGTTCGTCGATAATGCGGTACACATCAATATGGACGGACCGGGGCTGCGGTTGTGGGGATGGGTAAGCCTGCCGACATTCTCTCGCAGTCAGGCAGATTTGCAGTACTTTTATGTCAATGGTCGGGTAGTGCGTGACCGGTTGGTCTCACATGCTGTCAAGCAGGCCTATCGCGATGTTCTGTTTCACGGACGGCACCCGGCCTTTGTGTTGTATCTTGAGCTTGATCCGGCGCTTGTGGACGTCAATGTGCATCCCACCAAGCACGAAGTGCGATTCCGTGACAGCAGGCTGGTCCACGATTTTCTGTTTGGCTCACTTCACCGCGCGCTTGCCGACATAACACCGGCTGATCGCGTCGACTCCACGATACAAGGCGAAGCAACAAACCCAGGTTCAGTACACGAGCGCACATCGAGCTTCCTTCATCAGCAGAGCAGCCTGGGGTTGAAAGACCATATCCCGTCCTACGTCGGCAATGCAGGTTTTCAGCGCGGTATGCAGTCAGCCGAATTGATTCAACAGCAGCTGGACGCCTACCAGCGTTTGTCCCAGGATGAAGAAGTCCCACCACTCGGTTATGCGATTGCACAGCTGCATGGTATTTACATTTTGAGTCAGAATCGTGAGGGGCTTGTAATGGTGGATATGCATGCTGCCCACGAGCGGATTACCTATGAGCGCATGAAAACAGCCTGTGCAAAGGAAGATTTGAAAGTACAACCCTTGCTGGTGCCGGTATCTGTTGCAGTGAGCCGCTCGGAAGCGGACTGTGCCGCGCAGAACCGTGACGCGTTGGGAAAGGTAGGGCTTGTGATAGAGCGGGCTTCGGAAGAATCCCTCGTGGTTCGTCAGGTTCCCTCAATTTTGCGCGAAGCTGATATCGAGCAACTGGTACGGGATGTCCTGTCAGATATTCTCGAGTATGGCAGCAGTGAGCGCGTGCTGGCACATCAGGACGAACTTCTGGCTACCATGGCCTGTCATAATTCAGTTCGCGCCAATAGACAGCTGACGATTCCGGAAATGAATTCCCTGTTACGGGATATGGAAGTTACCGAGCGCAGCGGTCAGTGTAATCATGGGCGTCCAACCTGGGTTTTTCTGAGCCTGAATGAGCTCGACAAATTATTCCTGCGTGGCCGCTGAGTCGGCGACTTTCAAAAATGCCGAATAACCATTCCAGGGGTCCCGCTGTCATTTGCCTGATGGGTCCAACCGCCTGTGGCAAAACCCGCCTTGCCGTGGAACTAGTACAACAACGACCTGTCGAAATCATCAGTGTCGATTCTGCCCAGGTGTATCGCGATATGAACATCGGCAGCGGCAAGCCTGATTCCGCGACATTGAAATTGGCACCGCATCGTCTAATCGATATACGAGACCCGGCCGAACCCTATTCCGCAGCGGACTTCAGACAGGATGCATTGCAACAAATACGTGAGGTAATCAGCAAGGGCAGAACCCCTTTGCTCGTAGGTGGCACCATGTTGTATTTCAAGGTGCTAAGAGATGGTCTGGCGGATTTGCCGGTTGCCGATCCGGATATACGCCGGCAAATTGACAGACTGGCCGAATTGCAGGGATGGCAAGCAGTTCACGACCGGCTGGCTGAGGTTGATCCGGCGTCGGCGCAGCGGATTCATCCCAATGACCCGCAACGTCTGCAACGCGCACTGGAAGTTTATATGGTAACCGGACGATCCATGACGCAAATACATAAAACCGGAAGGATTGAAGCTGCGGCTGGAACCGGGTTTCCGTTCTCCCTGTATTTTCTTGCAATCCAACCTGAGGATCGCAGCGTTCTGCACTCTGTAATAGACAAGCGGTTCAGGGAAATGCTTTTCGATGGCTTGGTCGAAGAGGTTGAAACGTTGTTCCGACGCGAGGATCTAAACCCTGATTTGCCATCGATTCGTTCGGTGGGATATCGTCAGGTCTGGCAGTATCTGGCCGGTGATTTGAGCTATGACGGGATGGTAGAAAAGGGTATTATTGCCACCCGGCAGCTGGCGAAGCGACAAATGACCTGGCTGCGGAGCTGGAGCGATCTGCACGTCCTGACGACTGAACTTACCGGACAGAAAAAATCCCTGGATAATGCATTGAAATTTGTGGATTCCGTCTCGATATAAGTCTCGCTCAAAGTGCACCGGTTTGAGTTCCGACATTGTTGAATTTAAAAGGAGAATGGCCATGTCAAAGGGGCATACGTTACAAGACCCTTTCCTGAATGTACTTCGCAAGGAGCGCATCCCGGTTTCAATTTACCTGGTGAGCGGCATCAAGCTTCAGGGTCAAATCGAGTCGTTTGATCAGTTTGTTATCGTATTGAAAAACGCGGTCAATCAGATGGTGTATAAACACGCCATTTCCACTGTGGTTCCGGCAAGAACGGTCAAGATTCCCGCCCAGCATGGCGACGAGAGTCCGAGCGATGATGAAGACCCGGATACTGCAGGAAATCTGGTATAGGGAACCGTGACGGTTTCATCGAGGTCGTTAGTTGTTTTTTGAGCGTCCGGCATCCGGTGAAACCGCAGTCCTGGTTCATCTCAATCTCGACTCCGAGTTTGAGCAGGAAGATCCGCGCGAGTTTGAAGAGCTGGCTCTTTCGGCTGGTGCTGACCCGGTGGCCTACGTCACGGGTAGTCGCAAACAACCCACTCCCAATTTTTTCGTCGGTACCGGCAAGCTTCAGGAGATTTCTGCTGCTGCCACCCTGCATGGCGCCCAGCTGGTGTTGTTCAATCATCAGCTTTCCCCCAGTCAGGAACGTAATCTGGAAAAGGAATTAAACTGTCGTGTCCTGGACCGCACTGGTCTGATCCTCGATATTTTCGCCCAGCGGGCTCGCAGTCACGAGGGCAAACTTCAGGTAGAGCTTGCGCAGCTAAAGCATCTCAGTACGCGATTGAAACGTGGTTGGACACACCTTGACCGACAGAAAGGCGGTATCGGACTTCGCGGTGCCGGAGAAACCCAGCTGGAGTTGGACCAACGGATCATCGGACAGCGCATCAAATCCATCAACAAGAGCTTGATCAAGGTACGCGCGCAACGGGAGCAGGGGCGTAGAGCGCGCAAGCGTGCCGAACTGCCGACCGTTTCCCTGGTGGGGTATACCAATGCCGGCAAGTCTACGCTTTTCAATGCATTGACTGACGCCGGTACTTACACTGCCGACCAATTGTTCGCCACGCTGGATTCCACGCTGCGCGCGATCAAGCTACCGGGATTCGGCAGAGCGCTGGTAGCGGATACGGTAGGATTCATCAGTCATTTGCCGCACCAGCTGATCGAGGCGTTCCGAGCCACCCTGGAAGAAACCGTACAGTCATCGGTGTTATTGCATGTCATTGATGCGGCTAACGAACAGCACTCGACTTTGATAGACGAAGTGGAAGCGGTATTGGGAGAAATAGGTGCAGATTGCCAGCCCCGACTGCAGGTGTACAACAAGATTGATTTGCTGCCTGACCGGGCGCCGGGTATCGACCGGGATGCCGACGGCAGGCCGGTCCGGGTCTGGCTTTCAGCGCGAACTGGTGCCGGTATAGATCTGTTACTGGCTGCCGTCTCGGAATTGCTGACCGGTCAGGTCGACACGCAGGAGCTGGTATTGCAACCCCAACACGGCCGACTGCGAAGTCGATTGTATGGTCGCGGAGCGGTGCGGGAAGAAGTGCTTGATGAACAGGGTTGCTGGCATCTCAAAGTGACTTTGGGACAGGATAATCTGCAACGAATCCTGGACCAGGAAGGATTGCGAATGGGACCGGCCAAGGCGTCGGAAGACGGGCAGTCTGCGGTGTTAATTGCGAATAATTAGCGCTAGAATCACGCCTCGGCAGTTATTCATGG
>JBBDXV010000053.1:0-1304 GCA_040902165.1 Pseudohongiellaceae bacterium | reverse complement strand
AGTTTCATTTGCTTAGCTCCTGGATTGTTAATACCGGCTCTGCCATTCAGAACCGGTATTTATGTGAGGAGCCTTATGCATGGGCCGTGCCAGATACTTTTTCCATCTATAAATCATCATGTTATGAATATCCCCGAGATTGGAACTGCCAGCACCAGCGGTCTGCGCCTCGTTATTGGGCTGATTCAGTGCCTGTGCGGAGCATTTGCACCATTTGTGGGCAGACGGCCTACCTTCACCTCAATCGGGACAGGAAATACCAGTGCCAAACCGGGTCGCGGACGCGAGGCAGGGAATAAAGGAGTGAACCTCATCAGTGCTAGAATGCCGGCTCATTGACAGCAGGAATGGACTACATGCCGGACAAGAAATGGTTTGATGAACTCACCGACAGGATCACGCGGCTGCTGCCAGAGGCCGGCGCACTTGGCGATGAACTTCGCACTAGCTTGAGGCAGTTGCTGCAAACCAGTCTGGCCAGTCTCAATGTACTGACCCGGGAAGAGTTTGATGCCCAGGCCCAGGCCTTGCGGCGTGCCGAGCAACGCATTGCGGAACTCGAAATTGAACTCACACGCCTCGAAGCGCTAATCGAAAGTCAGCAATCCTGAACGCTGCTGAATCTGACGATGAGCAGCCTCTTTTAAAGCGGACCGATGGACAGCACAAGTTTCGGGAGGGACAGTCATGAATCTGGACAAAGACTGTGCAGAGTAACGCCTGAGGAGGATCCAGACATCAGTCATTGGTTGGTGAAGCCTGGATCAAAAATAGATCTGTCCCCATTTCACCATTTCAGTGCTCCGCGATAACGCGGAGAAACACATTTCCGTATTTTTCCAGCTTGCTCTGTCCCACGCCGCTGAGTTGGGCGAATTGTTCCAGGTCCTGCGGCCGCGCCAGACACATCTCCTGTAATGTGCTGTCATGAAAGATCACATAGGGCGGTACACCCCGTTCATCCGCCAGTGATTTACGCAGCGCGCGCAGTGCTTCCCACAGGGCTTCATTGATATCCGCATCTGCTGATATCAGCTTGGCTCGTTTCGTGGGTTTGGTTTTGGGCGACTTGCGCACCGTGTCGCGGCGCAGTTGTATGGTCTCCTCGCCGCGCAACAGCGGGCGGCATTTTTCCCCCAGCCGCAGCGCCCCGAAGCGTTCGAGGTCAACGCTCAGATAACCCCGCGCTACCAGTTGCCGGAACACAGAGCGCCATTGATTGTTGTCCAGCGCATCTCCCACACCATAGACCGGCAGATGTTGATGATTGAATTGAAAGATCTTGTCCGTGCTGCCGCCGCGCA
>JBBDXV010000052.1:0-1307 GCA_040902165.1 Pseudohongiellaceae bacterium | reverse complement strand
GTGGACAATCACGGCGGCAGCCGGGATGCGGTTCAGTAACCGGTCGCCTGACGGATCAGCCGGTTCTTTATCAGCGAACTGTTATCTACTCCGCGCATACCGGCATTGCGAATCCAGCGCAGCGGCAGGGACTGCTGTGCAAACAGTCGTTTAAATCCTTCCATCATCCACATGGTACCAAGGTTGTGACCCAGCCGGCGGCGTTGGTAACGTTGCAGCATGATGGGATCATTAACCGGTCTGCCGCGTTGCAGGTTGCTGCAGATTTCCTCTGCCAGAACCTGAACATCAGCCAGGCCCAGGTTCACTCCCTGTCCGGCCAGCGGATGAATGGTATGCGCCGCATCACCAAGCAAGGCTATTCCGTCCTTTACATAATCAAGCGCATGCCGTTGTCGCAGGGGAAATGCCGAGCGCCGGTCAACCCATTCTATACGACCAAACCGGTTTTCGATGGCGTGCTGCAGCGTCCGGGAAAACTCCACATCGGACAAGCCCATCAAGGATTCCGCACAATCCGGAACCGCCGACCAGACGATGGAGCAATAATGCTGGTCATCACTTCCGGTTGCAGGGAGCAACGGCAGAAATGCTAATGGCCCGGTAGAAATGAAGCGTTGCCAGGCGGTGGCCTGATGGCCCAGCTCGGTGCGCACAGTCGTCACGATGGCTTGCTGCTCGTAATCCCATTCGCGTACGCGGATTCCAGCCAGCTCACGAATTCTGGAATTACCGCCATCGGCACCCAGTAAAAGATGACAGGAATATTTTTCCCCGGACTCGGTGATTACCGTGGTCCATGTATCCATGCCGCTTTCCTGCTGCTGAAGAGATTCCACGAATGCCGGAACGATCACGCTCACGTCAGTAGCGCGCGCCAATTGCGCATACAGGCCCTGTAGTATCACCGAATTCTCGATAATATGACCCAACTCATTGGCATGAATATCGGCGGCGGCAAAATGTATTTGACCGGTTCCATCGGCATCCCAGACATGCATATCGGTATAGGGACTGACCCGGAGGCTGGTCATCGTCGTCCAACAACCCAGTGTTTCAAACTGGCGTCGTGAGGCAGGCGCAATGGCACTGACCCGGGAATCAAAATGCAATCCAGCTTGCACATTCGGCACCCTATCCGGGTGGAATCCGACTCCGTCCAGCAGCGCGATCCTCAAACCTTTGCCGGCCAGCGCCAAGGCAGCCATGGCACCCACCATGCCACCGCCTGCTATCAATATGTCGAAGTCTTTCCTGCCTGGGTTATTGGTCATAGCCGCCCATTATACGTGTGGTCGGAATGAATG
>JBBDXV010000051.1:0-1308 GCA_040902165.1 Pseudohongiellaceae bacterium | reverse complement strand
CTGGGATTTGCAACAGCCAAAAATTTTGTCGAGGCTGGCGCCAATGTCATGCTGTTTGATATGAATAGGGATGCACTCAAAGACGCGGTTGCTGTTCTGGGCACGCAGGCTGAATGCGCCGCGGGTGATGTGGCAGATGAAAACCCGGTGCGTGCGGCAGTTTTGCAGGCGCAAGCACGATTTGGCACGATACATATCAATGTGAATTGTGCCGGCATTGGTGGTGCGTCCCGTACGGTGGGTCGTGACGGGCCCATGCCACTGGACAAGTTTGCCGCCACAGTCAGGGTTAACTTGATCGGCACCTTTAATGTCTTGCGCCTGTGCGCCGAAGTTATGCAGCACAATGACCCGCAGACTGATGATGGGGAGCGCGGCGTCATCATCAATGTGGCATCAATAGCCGGCTATGACGGACAAACCGGACAGGCTGCTTATGCCGCATCCAAGGGCGGGATTATTGCAATGACTTTGCCGGTAGCTCGGGACCTCAGCAGGCAGTCCATAAGAGTCATGACCATCGCGCCAGGTATCTTTGAAACGCCCATGCTCGGGCGATTGCCGGATGAAGTACGCGAGTCGCTGGAAACCATCACCTTGTTTCCCAAACGACTGGGAGATCCTGCTGAATTTGCAGAATTGGCAGCACATATTGTTCGCTGTCGTTATCTGAATGCGGAAGTGATTCGTCTGGATGCGGGAATTCGAATGCCGGCACTCTAAAAAACCTGCGTAGAGACAAGCCGAAATACAGCCAATTATTCATCTTAGTTAACAGAAGGAAAAAATCATGTCCAATGCCTATATTGTCGGGGCGGTCAGAACCGCCACCGGGCGTAAAAAGGGAAGACTCAGCCACATACACCCCGTAGATCTGGGCGCCATGGTAGTGGATGAATTAATGGACAGAACTGGAGCTCCGCTGGACAAGGTTGATGACGTTATTTGGGGTGTGGTTTGTCAGATCGGTGCTCAGGCCAGCAATTGTGGTCGCAACGTTTCCATGTCCTCGAAGCTGGCTCTGGAAGTCCCTGGTACTACCGTAGACCGCCAGTGTGGGTCGTCGCTACAGGCAATTCAATTTGGTGCTCAGGCAGTAATGTCAGTCACTCAGGATCTGGTGATCTGCGGCGGCGTGGAAGCCATGAGTACTGTGGAAATCGGATCAAATGTTCGCGACGGGTTGGCCAATGGTCGCGGTATACCCAAAGGCGCCAGACTCGAAGAGCAGTATCCGGGGATTCAGTTTTCACAGTTTGACGGAGCCGAGTTGTTGGCTGCCAAATATGGAATAAGCCGTAGCGAGCT
>JBBDXV010000050.1:0-1310 GCA_040902165.1 Pseudohongiellaceae bacterium | reverse complement strand
AAGCCGGTCCGGTACCTGCACAGGGCCAGGTCGCACAGCAAATTTTCTGGTACACAACGTTTACTGCAGACATGACTCAGCCGGGTCTGCCGGTGATGAACGAGGATGGCACACCGAAATGGCGTATGGCACCGTCGCCTCACGGTCCTTATTGGGAAGAAGGCATGAAGTTGGGTTATCAGGACACCGGGTCCTGGACGTTTATGAAGAGCACACCGGAGCAGCGACGCGTGGCCGCCTGGCTTTACGCACAATTTACCGTGTCAAAAACCGTGTCCCTGAAAAAGACACTGATCGGACTGACCCCCATACGCGAATCTGACTTGCAATCGGCGGCCATGAGCGAAACGGCGCCTCGGCTGGGAGGATTGGTTGAGTTCTATCGCAGTGATGCGCGCGTGGCCTGGACACCAACCGGCACCAATGTCCCCGATTACCCGCGCCTGGCGCAGTTATGGTGGGCAAATGTTGCCGAGGCCGTGACTGGCGAGCGTACACCGCAACAGGCCATGGATAATCTGGCTGAAGAGCAGGACCGGGTGATGGAGCGATTACAACGTTCCAATGTGCAAGGGGAATGCGGGCCAAAACTAAATGAGCCGCAGTCGGCTGAATACTGGTTCGATCAACCCGGCGCACCGAAACCGAAACTGGCGAATGAAAAGCCGCAGGGGGAAACGGTGCCTTATGCGGAATTGCTGCGCTCATGGGAACAGAACTGAGCTGTTTTCTCCCTAACTCTAACCACATGGAGCGGCGGTACTGACCGCCGACTTTTTGAAACTAATCGACAACCATCAGTTCTAGTTACCTTGGTAGCTTGAGTCCGGAATTGGTTTACAAGTACGGGAATAATTTGTGTCACTACGCAGGGAAGTGGGTAGCCCTGTGCACTAACATTCTATAGATGATCCAGCGCGTTCCCGCTGCTTAACTGATCAAAGCCACCGACTTGATTAGCGCATAGACCTGCTGTCCTGCAGTCAGCTTCAGGCGTTGTGCTGACCAGGAAGTAATCTCCGACAACAACAGTTGACCATCTGCCAGTCGCAGGCTCAACAACAGTCGATGTTCGGCAATGAAATCCAGCCGCTCAATGCTGACCGGCAGATGGTTCTGCATGCTGATGCGCCGCGGATCATCCAGCGCGACGCTGACGTCTCGAGCCAGAATCCTGACGCGAATGGCCTGTCCATTGTCCGGCAAGTGCTCGGCTCTGACAGGCGATTTCAGCCACAGCCGTGCATGGGGTGGTCCAAAGGAACTCAGACCAAACTCATTTGCCGGTCCCAGGGTTCCGGCAAGAATCG
>JBBDXV010000049.1:6511-8544 GCA_040902165.1 Pseudohongiellaceae bacterium | reverse complement strand
CGGCGTCAAATTCCCACAGTTTTGCGCCGCTGCGAGCATGATAGGCACGGGGATTGCCGATGCCGCCACTGGCACCACGCGGTGTATTGGCGCCGACGATCACGACATCCTCGTGCACCAGAGGAACAGAGTTATAGGGAATCCCCAGGTTTACACTGCCGCCCTGACCAAAGTCTTCACTGATGGCACCGCTGGCGGCATTGATCGCGACGAGAAAATTCCCGCTGGTATACATTAGCCTCGGTGCAACCGTATCGTTGCCGGGCCAGTAAGACACACCGCGCCGCGAAGGTGGATCACCGATCACTGTATGTCGCCACAGTTCCATACCGGAAACCGGATCAAGCGCGACGATGCGGTCGCCAGCCGGCACGTACATCACATTGTTTACCATGATGGGTGTCGCCTGGGAGTTGGGTTCGCGTGCATCGGCAGCATCACTCCTGAGCGAGTAAGACCAGGCCAAAGTCAGTTCACTGACATTGTCACGATTGAGCTGGTCAAGTGAAGAATAGCCGCTGCCGGATTCATCACCGCGATACTGGGGCCAGTCGATACCGGCCGGCTGGGCATTGGCGACCGATAGGGTCAGCGAAACGGATACTAGAATCATTAACAGGTTTTGTATGGAGGACATGGAGTGCTTCTCTATTTTTATTAATCGTTTGAATTCTTTGTTTTGTCTGTTTATTCCATTTATATTTTTAATTCGGCCTGTTCTGTTTTACTGAAGTCCCTTGTATTGCTTTTGCTCCTGCGGCAAGCGCGCCAGTATGGCGGCGACCGCGTCGTCAAAGCCCGGTTGCTGCGCCATCCGGCTGAAACTGTGCAGCGATACGCGAATCGTGAATACGATGGCACCGGTCTTCGGCAAGCGTCGCAAGGTTTGACGTTCGACACGCCAGTACTTCTGGGAACCTGTCACACCGAGACCCAGGTCCTTGCGCCAGAATAGCTCGTTGTCATTCTGCATGGACCAACTGAGTCGCACCAGCGGCTTTTCCGGCTTCAGACTATTGAACAGACGATTGACTCGCGGTGCCAGTTCAGCCTTATACCCGGTAACCGGATCATGAATAAAATCAAGATTGCGCCCGATCTTCTCTTCCAGCTTCCAGTTGGACGGAGAACAAACGCTGGCGGCGGTAAGCAGGTATTCCCCGTTATGTTCCTCCATGATGCACAGATCCTCCTGCACCCAGCAGGACACAAACCAGAGCTGTTGCGGTTCGAGATCCCATGTCAGACCACTGGGATGGTGCCGCAGTTCATCACCCGCCCGAACATAGGCGGCGCCATGTTCCGCAAGCAAATGCTGCAATAGTAATTCCTTGAGTTCCAGCTGGGCCGGTTCAGAGTCCGGCAATGCCTGGTAGACCCGGTCGCCGTACTGTGCACGGCTTGACTGTTTATGCCGGTGAAACACAGCCAGATCCTGGGCGGGCAGTATCCACTGGCTGAAATCCAGGGGTTGAACACCGAGACGCAATACCGTCGACTGATCGGCTTCGGGGGAGTAAATCGGAGGTTCCGTACTGTCCAGGCGCATGTTTTCAGTGGGGTCGGAGGTGAGTTTCAGTGGGGTCAGAGGTAACTGAAATGAGTTTCCCATGATCGCCGAGCTTGATCAATCCAGAGGTTTCAGATACCTCCGACCCCACTGAAACTTCAAGTACCTCCGACCCCACTGAAACCTATATACTGGCCGGGTCCAGAGGGGGACCTGTCATGAAGAACTCCAAACTCCGTTTAACCGCTGCGCTTGCCATTGCTGCCACCCTGCTAGTTGCCTGTGGAGAGTCTGAACCCCCGCCTCCCCCACTCAGCTTTGAGGAATCCCTGCAGTTGCAGCTGATCGAAGCGCAGCCTGGAGATGTGATCGAAATCCCGGCCGGTATCCACGAACTAAGCCGCAGCCTGTCCCTCACGGTAGATGGTGTCACTATTCGCGGCGCAGGGATGGATGCCTCCATACTCTCGTTCAAGAACCAGCAACAAGGTGCGGAAGGCCTGCTGGTAAGCGCCGATGATTT
>JBBDXV010000049.1:0-6411 GCA_040902165.1 Pseudohongiellaceae bacterium | reverse complement strand
GAGTTTGCCGACAACAACAGCGCCAATGTTCTGATCTTCAGTTATTCCATTACCTTCCTGCCTGTCAATGATCCCAACTACGATCCTTTCCCCGAGCAGATTTATATCCATGACAATAGCTTCACCGGCGGCGGCACCATGCCGGACAACCTGTCCCTGACGGAACTGCAGGCCAGCATCGGCACCGATATCCCGGATATCGTTTGGGATGGCGTGCTGGCCGAAGGTCGCAGCCCCCAGGATGCCCTGTGCCTAAGCAACAACGGTGATGCAAACTTCGCCAATCTGGATGCCGCGAACGGCTTTGTTTCACCCAGCGTTGATATCACCGCTCATCAGTGCAGTCTGCCCGGCCTGAGCCCTGTCCAGATCTATACCGGCGCCGAATAACACATGTTACGCAGGGCGACAGCCTGTGCGCTGTTTCTGCTGACAGTATTATTGCAAGCCTGCGGTCCCGGTGATCCGCAGTTTCATGCCGGAGAGCGCCCGCAGCGGCTGTCGGGCTGGAACCTGTTCACATTGACCGATACGGCACTGACCCCCAATCCTGCCACCTTGCGCATCAGCCCCGCGAACACTCTCTTTACCGATTACGCGCACAAGCTTCGCACTCTGTGGATTCCAGAAGGCAAGCAGATTCAATTGGTCGCCAATGAACTGGACTTCCCGGTCGGCACGGTACTGAGCAAAACCTTTTACTATCCGGCTACCAGTACAGGTGAGTTTCTGTTGCAAGAAGATTCCGCTGAGCAGGAATCTGTTTCACTGACCGATCATCGCCTGCTGGAAACCCGCTTGCTGGTGCGCAGGGAAACCGGCTGGGATGCCTTTCCCTATGTGTGGAATGAGGAGCAGACCGAGGCCTTTCTGCGTCTGGCCGGCGCCAGTATTCCCGTGACATTGCAATCCGCCGCGGAATCAAACTCCTTTACTTACTTCGTGCCAAACGAAAACCAGTGCAGCGGCTGCCACCAGACTGAGCACCCGAATGGCGGAATGCATCCTTTGGGAGCCAAAGCACGGCAACTGAATCATGTCCTGCCATTTGATGGAGAAGGTTTAAAAAATCAACTCGCTGCCATCGTGGAGAGAGATTGGTTCAACGAATTGCCAGTCATTGAAATATTACCGCAGTGGAAGGATGAAACACTGTCTATCGATCTTCGCGCCCGCGCCTATCTCGACATCAACTGTGGACACTGCCATAACCCTGCCGGCGCTGCAGATACGTCGGCGCTGTTATTGGACGGCTTCAACCATAGTGGGTTTGAGATGGGGCTGTGCAAACCTCCGGTTGCGGCCGGCGGCGGTTCCGGCAATCTGCAATTCAGTATCGTGCCAGGACAACCCGCGCAGTCCATCCTGCTGTATCGCATGGAGTCCACCAATCCGGCGACGATGATGCCGGAGTTGGGGCGGACGCTCATACATAGAGAGGGTGTAGAGCTGATTAGAGAGTGGATTGGCGAGTTGTCAGGAAGCTGTTGAACGATGCCCGCTGCTGCAACAAATCACCATCAAATTTGTACAGGTAATGGTTTTGGTGTTGCGGGTGATTGTTTCCCCGGGTTTGATGTCCGGGTTTTTGTAAGTAGTTGTGTTAGTTTGCGCACATACCGCATAAATTTTTCTGCCTAGCCTGTCTGGTGATGGCTATATTTTTATGCCATTTCTGTCTACGTCCGCAATGCGGAATATTGTAGAAGGAGTGAGTCATGGACCACGTCAGGCGCAGTCAAAACAGCAATTGTCTTCCAGTCTCCCTGTGGCAGGGAACCGAGCTATTGGGTTGGTTCAGAGCAAAAGATATAGACAACGAAGGAATGCTGGTCACCGGGCCGGTGGAAAGGTTGGAAGACAGCAGCATTATTACCGTCTCCATCGAACTGAAGCAGCAAAATTCAATTACTACACACCTGGTAAAAGCACTGGTTATGCACCCGAAAAACAACAGTGTCGAGCTGTGGTGGGCTGATCAGCAATCGGATCTGCGTACGCTGGTTGCGAAAACATCCCAGCTGTCTGCCTGACCGATTGCGAGTACGATCGGGCATTAAGCTGATTCGGCAGTGGTGGGTCGTACTTCAGCGGGTTGTACTTCAGCGGGTTGAATTTTGGTAGCTTGTGCCACATCCGGTTTTACCGCGGCAGAATGATCCATCCTGGCGGTCACGGCAAGCAAGGCATTGAGAATGGTCAATGCACTGTTTATGCGCATCAATAGTGTCGCACTGCGTTGCAGCTTGCCAGGGCTAGTACCGGCAGCAGGCACGGAAATTTTGCTTCCATGTTTGCGCAATACATGCGAATTCCCGAGTACAAATCCCAATGCCAGTGCTATAACCGTCGTAACGGGTGATCTGAGTTTTGCGCGAATCTCCTCGTTCAGCGCAGTCCGGTGTTGAAGCAAGGCTTTGCGACGCCGATGCAGCTGCCAGTCGAGTTCGCGAATTTGTTTGTTCAGCCGTGCCGAGCTGCGCGGAACGCGTTGAATTACCGTGCGCCTCATGATGAAACCCTGGTATTCAGGTCTTCAGGCCTGTCATCGACAGTAAGCAGCGCTGGCTCCGGTTCCTCAGGCAGCGTTTCCACTTTTGCGTCAGGCAGGAGATTATCCAGAGAAGCGGACAATTTCAGGTTATTGCTTTTGTGCCGGATGGCAAACACCAAACCCACCGCTCCGATCAGGTTTAACGCCAAAGCCAGCAGCAGTGCGGCGTTCAAACCAAAACCAATATCAATCAGCCAAACTATCAGCAGGCCGAGTGCAGCAAACCAGGCGCTGGCCAGTAGCAGCGCCAGCACCAGGCCAAAAACCATCATGCTGATCAGACTCTCGGCTGCTCGCTGAATTTCCAGTGCAGCAAGTGCCAAATGGTCATGCAACAATCCGCGAAAATCATTCCACAGGGCGCGGAGACTTTCCCACACGCCTGGCGAACTTGGCGGTTCGCGGTCATTGAGCGACATACTGCATTCCTAGCGTTTCTGTAACCACCAGTTCAGCACATACCCGGCTCCGAGGGCAATACCCAGGGCGGAAAGAGGCTTTTCCTGTATAAATTCCCGTACATTTGCCAATAGACGCGCCTCGGCATCCATAAATTGGTCTGACTTGTGGTCAATGGCGCTGGCGGCATGCGTGGTGGCCTCGCCGATGCGGTCCGTGGCGTGGTGAGCACCGGCCGCAATCCGGTCAATGGCCGGATGTGATTTTTCCGTGGCGCTGTTAATAGTATGGTGTACGCTGTCTGTTGCTTTGTCGACGGTACGTGAAACCGGGCTTGAGACCCCGACACTTTCATTTAACTTTTGCATGCTTACCTCTGCTTGGATACCTGCTCGTGAAATCACGAAACTAGGCTCAGAAAAATTATGCCATCTATTAAGCTTTTTATATGTTCGCCAGCCCACTGCAAACCGCTTTTACAAAGGCGGCGTGTTTGCCTGGCTATACCGGAGTAATGTTTCGGATTGTTGCCTGGCCTTTCGCCTGGCTTTTCGCCTGACCTTATGCCTGCCTTGTGCCTGTTGCCGAACAGATATCGCAGCTGTAGTCTGAATAAACTAAGGTTCTAACTTGAGCTTGTTGAGGGAGTCCCTGCAATGAACCTGTTCCGCCCTGTCTGTCTTGTACTTATTGCCAGCGTTACTCTGCCTGGTTGTTCGACCAACCCCGTTACCGGCGCAAATGAATTCTCCATTGTGTCGGAACAGCAGGAACTGGCCATCGGCGCTCAGCAATATTCCCCCGCCAGGCAATCTCAGGGAGGTGATTTCACTGCAGATGAAAGCCTGAGCCGTTATGTCAATCAAGTGGGACAGCGGCTGGCGGCAGTAAGTGATCGCGATCTGCCCTATGAATTTACCGTGCTGAACAACGGCGTCCCGAATGCCTGGGCCTTGCCCGGCGGCAAGATCGCTGTCAATCGCGGGCTGCTGGTGGAGCTCAACAGCGAAGCGGAGCTGGCGGCAGTATTGGGGCACGAGATTGTGCATGCGGCGGCGCGCCACGGTGCCCAGATGGTAACCCGCGGAACTTTGTTACAGGGCGCTCTGATAGCCAGCGCGGTCGCCAGCAGCGACAGTGAGTATTCAAACCTCATCGTTGGCGGTGCCCAACTCGGCGCACAATTGATCAGCCAGAGTTATGGCCGTGAAGCCGAACGCGAAGCAGATCTTTACGGCATCCGTTATATGGTAGCAGCGGGTTATGACCCGATGGCCGCCGTCACTCTGCAGCAGACTTTTGTCAGACTTTCCGAGGGGCGTAGTTCCGGCTGGCTGGAAGGCTTGTTCTCAAGTCACCCTCCCTCACAGGAGCGGGTGGACAACAACCGGGCACTGGTGAATCAGATGCAAGCCGAGATTGCCGGGCGAAATCTTGAACTGGGCGAAGATCGCTATCGGCAAGAGACTGCCTTTCTGCGCCAGAGTCAGCCGGCCTATGCGCTGATGGATGAGGCGGAAGAGGATATCAATGATGACGACCTCGAGTCTGCCATGAACAAACTGCGCCGGGCTTCCGAACAGGTACCCACTGAGGCGCGATTCATCGGCCTGCAGGCGGACATTCTTCTGTATCAACGCCGTTATCGTGAATCCATCACCACTTATAATCGTGCCGTGGCACTGGACTCCAATTATTTTGATTATTATCTGGGTCGTGGCGTGGCTTATTCCCGCACCAATGCGCGAGCGGAAGCAAGAAGAGACCTGGAACGAAGTGCCGAGCTGTTGCCGACGGCCATCGCCGCGAATGAGCTGGGCAAGCTGTCACTCGCTGCCGGTAATCGCAATCAAGCCAAGCAGTACTTTCAGCTTGCGGCCTCCGGCGAGGGAGCTGTCAGTGCGGAAGCGCGCCAGGCTTTCATCCAGCTGGATCGCGTCGACAATCCGCGCACCTATTTACAGGCCGAGCCGGTTTTGGGTGACAACCGGCGCCTGTTTGCGCGCGTGGTGAATCAGTCCGGTGCGGATATGGTCAATGTCGTCGTCAATTTCAATGCTGCGGTCGCGGACCAGTCCGGCGAGGTCAATCAAACTATCGGTTTCCTGCCGGCCGGCGCAACGGTGGATGTGGATTCCGGCGAAAATTTGCCGGCAGGGACTATTCATCGGCTGACTGTAACGATTACCAGGGCGACCCCACGTTAGGTTTCAAGAGGGTCGGAGGTGGTTTCAAGAGGGTCGGAGGCACTTGATCTTTGAAATTCATCTGTCTTTAAATAAATTGCCTCCGACCCTCTTGGAACCACCTCCGACCCTCTTGAAACCCGACCCTCTTGAAACCACCTCCGACCCTCTTGAAACCTCGAATTCTTTACAAACAGCGCGAACGGGCATACCTTTCCTCCGTGAATCATAAAACTGCCGGATCAACCCATTTCCCGCAGTAATCAGGAGATCATCCATGTCAAACTCAAAGCAGATAGCTTTTACTTCCGCCTTATTTGGACTCTCAGTCCTGGCCGCCTCGACGACTGCGTTGGCGCAGGACACAGTCCGACCGGAATTGACCGGTACCTGGACCAATGCTTCCCTCACCGGTATGACCCGTCCGCGCAATGTCGAAAAACTCGTCGTCACTGCCGAGGAAGCAGCGCAAATCGCCGCCAATACCTCGGTTGCCGGACTGCCGGCAGGTGAAATTGATGGCGACCACCTAAATGATCCGGAAACCGGTGCGCCACCGGCCGGCAGCTTTGACTTCGGATTGCGCGGCTACAACGAATTCTGGGTCGATCCCGGTTCTACCCTGGCCCTGGTCAAAGGCGAATATCGCAGTTCCTATATCGTCAATCCGGAAAACGGACAGGTGCCGCGCCTGGAGAGTCCGACAGGTTTCGAGCGTCGCAATTTCGGCAGTCGCTATCTGACCGGCGTAGGTGATGCCTCCGGCCCGGAAGCCATTCCTCTGGCAGAACGCTGCCTTATCGGCTTTGGCAATACCGCCGGCCCTGGCATGATGGGCACGCTCTATAACAGTACCTATGAGTTTGTGCAGACTGATAATTATGTCGTGATCCTGGTGGAAATGGTGCACGACGCACGCATCATACCGACTTTCAGTTCCGCCGATGAAGCGCGCGCCAATCGAAGACCGGCAGTGCTGAATCAGTGGCTTGGTGATTCAGTCGGCTGGTATGAAGATGGTGAATTGGTAGTCGAGACGATCAATATCAATCCGCAGCAGATGGAACAAAGTTCGGTTCCGATTACGCCGACCGGCAAGATCACCGAACGATTCAGCCGTTATTCTGACTCCGAGATTCTGTACCATTTCACTGTGGATGATTCAAATATCTACAGCCAACCCTGGACTGCGGAGCTGAGCTATCACGCTACCGAAGGCCCGGTGTATGAATACGCCTGCCATGAAGGCAATTATGCGATGCCCGGAATTCT
>JBBDXV010000048.1:0-1313 GCA_040902165.1 Pseudohongiellaceae bacterium | reverse complement strand
CGATATGGCGTACTGATGCCACGACATTGCCACCGTAGGTATTGAAAAATGCGGCAGCCTTGGCGCCGATAAGACACAGATCAATTTCCACATTCTTCTTTTTCCACTCGCGCATCGAACTGACAGTCGTCTTGAATGAATTGATATTCAATCCGCCGCATAATCCACGATCACTGGAAACCACGATGTAACCGACCCGCTTGACTTCGCGCGTATCAAAATAGATATGGTGATACTCGGGCGTAGAGTTGGCGATATGACCAATCACCGAACGAATACGGTGTGCATAAGGTTTGCCGAGCTGCATACGATCCTGCGCCTTGCGCATCTTGCTCGCAGCCACCATTTCCATGGCGCTGGTGATCTTCTGAGTATTCTTGATACTCGAGATCTTGGTTCGTATTTCTTTGCCGCTGGCCATGTATCTTTCAGACCTCTGTGAGCTTTCCGATTATCGCAATGGCTACCTTGATGCCGTTGTTTGTTGTTGCCTACCAGCTCTGTGTGGCTTTGAATTTTTCCAGCAGAGCTTTAAACTGGGCAGCGATTTCATCACTGTAGTCACCGGTTTCGTTTACCTTGGCCAACAAAGCCGAATGCTCTGCGTTGGCATAAGAAAGGAGCGAGGCCTCGAAATCCACCACCTTGGTCAGTTCGATGTCTTTCAAAAAACCTTCGCTGGCAGCGAACAGTACCAGGCCCATTTCGGCCACCGAGAGTGGTGAATACTGTTTCTGTTTCATCAGCTCGGTGACCCGCTGACCATGTTCAAGCTGTGAACGGGTAGCTTCGTCCAGATCGGAAGCGAACTGGGCAAACGCCGCGACATCCCGATACTGGGCCAGGGCGATACGAATACCCCCACCGAGTTTCTTGATGATCTTGGTTTGCGCCGCTCCCCCTACTCGGGAAACGGAAATGCCGGGATTCATTGCGGGCCGGATACCGGCATTGAACAAGTTGGTTTCAAGGAAAATCTGACCGTCAGTGATGGAAATCACGTTGGTCGGAACGAAGGCAGACACGTCTCCCGCCTGGGTTTCGATAATCGGTAATGCGGTCAGTGAGCCGGTCTTGCCTTTCACTTCGCCGTTCGTAAATTTTTCAACGTAGTCAGTGTTCACTCTCGCCGCACGCTCCAGCAGACGTGAGTGTAGGTAAAACACGTCGCCGGGATATGCTTCTCGACCAGGGGGTCGGCGGAGCAGCAGGGAGATCTGTCGATAGGCCCAGGCCTGTTTGGTCAGGTCATCATAAATGATCAGCGCATCCTGGCCACGGTCACGGTAATACTCACCCATCGAGCAGCCGGA
>JBBDXV010000047.1:0-1320 GCA_040902165.1 Pseudohongiellaceae bacterium | reverse complement strand
CAAGGACAAATACCACAGACCGACAATTGCCTTTGCCGGCGTCGACCGTGACAGCAATGACGGTGAGATCAAAGGTTCTGCCCGATCAATTCCCGGATACCATATTCGTGACGCCCTGGACACCATTGCCAGCCGCAATCCGAGTCTACTGCGCAAATTTGGCGGACATGCGATGGCTGCGGGGCTGACCATAGCGGCGAGGCATCTGGACCAGTTTGCGGTGCTGTTTGCTGACCATGCCAACGCCAATATAAATCCCGATCAGCTGCAGGCACGCATCACTACCGACGGCGGTCTCGGCCCGGATGAGCTGAACCTCGAGACGGCTGAGGCAGTTTTACAGGCCGGTCCCTGGGGACAGGGGTTTCCGGAGCCGAGTTTTGATGGAGAGTTCAGAGTACTTGAGCAGCGCAGGGTTGGCGGCAAGCATCTCAAATTGCAACTGGCAATTGCGGGAACACAGTCTTCGCTGGAGGCAATCGCTTTTAACGCAGATGCCGCAGTGTGGCCGTCGCCTGGCGATTCTGTGCAACTCGTATATCGACTGGAGATCAACACCTATGGCGGTCAACGAAAACTGCAACTAAACGTTGAATTGCTTGAAATTCAATGACATTGGATCTGAATTTTGTTACGTTCTGGCACAATTTTTTGGCCCTGCAGACGGTCAATCTGTTTACACTTGACGGGTCCAAAAAGGGGAGAGGGATGGTTAACCGATTTTTACCACGCCTGCTGCTGGCAGGCCTTCTGCTCAGCGTTGTACCGGTTCAGGCGGAAGTGTTCCGCTCTGACCAGATTGAAGTTGAGCTGATCGCTGAAACCACGACCGTAGTGCCGGGTGAAACACTCTGGCTCGCCATCCGTCTCAGCCCGATTGAACACTGGCATACCTATTGGAAATTTGGCGGCGACAGTGGCGAAGCGACTGCGGCCTCTGAATGGCAACTCCCGCAGGGTGCGAGCGCCGGCGATATCCTGTGGCCGATGCCGCAGTGGACGCCATTCGAAGGTACCGATCTGGTCACCTTCGCCTATGAACATGAAGTCTTCCTGCCTATTCCGGTATCCGTGCCCGCTGACTACGTCGGCGACAGTTTTGATCTGGCTGCCCGCATCGACTGGCAGGTGTGTGATGAAATCTGCATTCCCGGGGATGCGCAATTCACTCTCAGTCTGCCAGTAGCTGCGACTGCGGAAGCTGACCCCCGCTGGGTAGCAGGTTTTGCCCAGACCCGTGCCAATATTCCTTCGTCTGACCATAGTCTGACTGCGCAATTCAATATCCATGACGGCAAGGTGAATGTCATGGTGGCTGCC
>JBBDXV010000046.1:0-1320 GCA_040902165.1 Pseudohongiellaceae bacterium | reverse complement strand
ATGGGCGGTGCCTGATGACCTTCGCGCAGGCCGGTGGAAAAACTCCACACCATTTCCAGCTCATCGACGTTACCGTTATTGATCTGAGCGAGACTGCTGTAGCCGTGGGAATCATAGGTGCCGCGATACATCAGCCAGTTATGCGGTTCCGGATTCAACAAGCGATCTGCGGTTACCGGAGTATAGGCAGCCAATGTCTGGGCGATCGCTGAGGCTGAAAACAGTACAGCGATGCTGCCTGCCAGCACAATGTTTGATTTGACCATGGGGAATCCAATCCTTCTTGTTATAAAGCGTTGAGTATGAATTATTGTTGGACCTGATGCTGGTTGGAGAAAATGGGACGATCAGAAATCCTGCTGGAAACCGACTCGTCCGGTAAACGCACGAGCTACTTTAAGTTGATCATTCTCTATCACCAACGGCAGCATCACGAGTGGACGTGGCGCAGGACCGCCGGTGACTCTGCCGCTGTTGCGCACATCAAACTGGGATTCATGACAGGGACAGGCCATCAGCAGAGAATCAGCATTCCAGTTGGTGACATCACAACCGGTATGGGTGCAGACGGCAGAATACGCGATGATGCCGTCGGCGGCATTGCGACGTGTTGCTGCATTGAGGTCAGCCGGATGAGCACGCATTACCATTACCCGGTTCAGTCGCGAGCCGTCGCGGAGATCGCCGCTCACCGGGTCCTGCGCAAACGCCGGGACCGGCTGCGCGTTCAAGACAAGCAGAGCGGGCGTGATCACCTGGTCTTTGCGATCGCCTTCATCAAACACCAGCAGATCTCCGGGTTGAGGGCGCATGTTGTTGGCGGTCTGGGCTTTGATTTTTAGCGGAATTGCCAGCGAACTGGCCAGTCCCAGTTTGCATAATGCGCGGCGGCTAAGTATGGATTCTTTCGGCATAAAGTCGGGTAATCCGGTTTGGTGATAAAAACAGAGGTCGTGATAATAGCACCACTGCCTTGGTGGGGTAAAAGTACTGCTAAACCCGTGACACCCGCGCTGGAAATGTTAAGCTTCGCCGCAAACAAACAAGAGGAGTCAGTCATGCGATTATCAATTTTTAAGTCCACTCTGGCAGCAGGTTTAATGAGCATTGCCGCGGGTTCTGTTTTTGCTGCCGGGCCGGCTGCCACGATCGAGCAAATGGCCTGGATTACCGGCACCTATGCCGGTGCGCTGGGACCGAATCAACTGGAAGAAAACTGGATCAAGGCAGAAGGCGGTTCTATCGCTGCGATGGTGCGCATGACTGGCAATGATGCGACCAGCATGTTTGAGGTGATTACCATCGAAGAAGCTGATGGCT
>JBBDXV010000045.1:0-1321 GCA_040902165.1 Pseudohongiellaceae bacterium | reverse complement strand
ATTAAGTTATCAGTGTCCCCATATGTCTCAAGGTCTTCGAGTCTGGCCACGAAATTCTTCTTGTTTTGGCTGGAAGCCGCGTGTTTACTACGCTCCAACAGGAGAGTTTGAGGGTTGAATGGTACACCGATCCAAGGGGGCTAACAACTTGACGGGTTACTGTACGGGGTCAGGCCGGGTAGCTTGATCGACTGCATCGCATAACTACAGGATCAACCAATAGGGAGTTCATTGTGAAGTGAATTTTCCGAGTCCATTAGAAAACGGGAGATGGGTTGATAAGCAAATTTGTACGTGACGGATAGTATTGCTGGTTGTAACGGGAGCATTAATACTTTACGTGCGCGATTAATTTGCAGCGTGTAAAGTTGATACTCCCCACTAACAGATGATCATTCGCTCGCCTACAAGGGTGAAGGTAAACACCCCTCGGGAGACTGGCCGGGCGAAGACAGCTTGTTAATACTTGGCATTAATCTAGAAGCTGCAAAAGCGGCTGGTATTCGTTGGGGCCAGAACGCCATAGTATGGTCCGGCGTAGACGGCATACCTCAGTTGATTTTGCTTCAATGAGAGTTAGGGTTATGGTGCATCAATTTCCACGCTGGTTTGTCTTCCATGTACCGCACGACTCAACCTGGATTCCTGACGCCATTCGGCATCAATTCGCATTGTCAGACGACGCCCTGGCTGATGAACTGCTGAAAATGACAGACCACCATACGCTGGATCTGTTCACCGATGGCATTCCGGCCGAGCAGATTGTGCGGGCAGAGGTTAGCCGCCTGGTGGTAGACGTGGAACGTTTTGCTGATGAGGCAAAAGAAGACATGACCAAAGTCGGCATGGGCGCCGTGTATGTTCGCACTCACAATGGTTTATCGCTTCGTCACCCACTGGCCGAGGAGGAACGCAAAATTCTTCTGTCAGACTGGTACGCACCTCATCACGCAGCACTGACGAATAAAGTAGATATGGCCCTGGCGCGCTTCGGAAAATGCCTGGTAGTCGACTGTCACAGTTTTCCATCGACAGCGCTTCCCTATGAATTCGATCAATCGCCGGACAGACCACAGATCTGCATAGGTACCGATGCATTTCACACGCCTGTACTGCTCGGCGATCACCTGATACACACGATTGTGCAGGAAGGATTTACGGCCAAAAAAGATTCTCCGTTCAAAGGTGCTCTTGTGCCTTCAAAATTCTATGAGCAGGATAAGCGTGTCAGCGCAGTGATGATTGAAGTGCGCCGCGATCTTTATATGAATGAAGAGTCAGGTGAGAAAACCAGCCGATTTGCTGAGATTGCAGAATTTAT
>JBBDXV010000044.1:0-1333 GCA_040902165.1 Pseudohongiellaceae bacterium | reverse complement strand
TTGGCAGCATTTTGGTTGAGTTTGTCGATTCTGACCAAAGGGATATGAATGGCTTCGAACTTGAGAACCAGTATCGAAATGCTGTCAGCAATATTCCCGGTGTCAAGGCGGAGATCGCGATAATCGAACAGGGACCACCAGTGGGCAAAGAGATCCAGCTCGAGATCGCCAGCGAAGATCTGGAACTTTTGTATGCTGAAGGTCGACGGATCCGTGACCATATGACTAATAATATGGCGGGGTTGATAGACATAGACGACACCATGCCGATTCCAGGAATCGAATGGGAGATCGAAGTCGATCGCGCCAGGGCTGCCATGATGGGAGCCAGTATTGTCGAAATCGGCACCGCCATTCAATTGATGACTAACGGTGTTTATCTGGGAGACTATCGACCCAATGATACCGAGGAGGAAGTGGATATACGGGTGCGCTATCCGGCTGAGTATCGCGGCCTGGAACAGATCGACACGATCCGTATCAGCACCACCAACGGTCCGGTACCGTTGAGCAGTTTCATCAACCGGGTCCCGAAGCAGAAAGTCAGCTCCATCCAGCGCGTGGAAGGCAGCCGGGTAGTCTATGTGCGCGCCAATCCCGCTCCGGATGAGGTTGCCTCCAGCAAGGTGGAGGAATTGCAGCAATGGATTGACGCAAATCCGCCGGCCAGCGGTGTGACCTATATGTTCCGCGGCGCCAATGAAGAACAGGAACAGTCGGCAGCTTTCCTTGGGCAGGCCTTTACTCTGGCGCTGGCCCTTATGGCGATACTGCTGGTAACCCAGTTCAACAGTTACTATCAGGCACTGCTGATACTTTCATCAGTGATCATGTCGACTGTGGGGGTACTGCTTGGATTGCTGATATCGGGCCAGGTATTCAGCACTATTTTGACTGGCGTTGGCATAGTTGCGCTGGCGGGTGTAATCGTAAACAACAATATCGTACTAATCGACACGTACAATTATTTGCGTCAGACACACCCGGAGTGGACCTTGCAGGAAATAATTGTACACACCGGTGTGCAGCGACTGCGCCCGGTATTCCTGACCACCTTCACAACCGGATTTGGTTTGTTACCTTTGGCGATGGGAATATCCGTCGATCTGATTGGGGCCGAAATCGAATTCGGCGGACCTATTGCATCACAATGGGTTTCCCTGGCATCGGCGATTGTTTACGGCCTCACATTTGGCACGGTACTCACACTGATCGTAACACCTGCTATGCTGGCATTGCCGTCGCGACTGCGGTCCTTGTTCAGTCGTCGAAGCAGTTCATCGCCTGACCTGTACCCGGTATCGGCGGCGTAACGTAACGCGCAATATCGCCG
>JBBDXV010000043.1:0-1340 GCA_040902165.1 Pseudohongiellaceae bacterium | reverse complement strand
CAGTTTGTGCAAGGGGTTCTTGCCGGAGTGGTACATCGCGGTAGCCAGCGCCATCGGAGACGGGTAAAAAGTTTGCACCTGGTCAGGTTTGAAGCCGTGAGACTTCAGCCACAGGGCCAGATTGAGCATCTCCTTGTCGTCGCAGCCCGGATGCGCAGCGATGAAATAGGGAATCAAATACTGTTCCTTGCCGGCTTTTTTCGAAAACTTGTCAAACAGCTTTTTGAACTCGTCGTAGGCACTAATAGACGGTTTCATCATTTTGGCGAGCGTGTCATCTTCACTGTGTTCCGGTGCAATTTTCAGATAACCGCCGACATGGTGGGTAACCAGTTCTTCGACATATTCGGGATCTTTCAAAGCCAGGTCGTAACGCAGGCCGGATGCTATCGCAACAGTCTTGACTCCAGGAATCTTGCGCGCCGCGCGGTAAAGATGAGTTGTATGGCTGTGGTCGGTATCCAGATGTTTGCAGATGGTCGGATAAACGCAGGAAAGTCGCTTACAGCTTCGTTGTATTTCCGGTGACTTGCAGTTCAACCGGTACATATTGGCGGTGGGACCACCGAGATCCGAGATCGTACCGGTGAAGCCGGGCACCTGGTCACGGATTTTCTCAATCTCCCTCAGGATCGACTGCTCGGAACGGCTCTGGATAATGCGCCCTTCGTGTTCGGTAATTGAACAGAATGTGCAACCACCAAAGCAGCCGCGCATGATGTTTACCGAAGTCTTGATCATGTCGTACGCCGGAATTCGCGCGTTTCCATAGCCGGGGTGCGGGCGACGCTGATATGGAAGATCAAAAACTCCATCCATCTCATCCATTTCCAGCGGAATAGGTGGCGGGTTGATCCAGACCTCACGCGTATCATGACGCTGGACCAGAGGTTTTGCGTTATAAGGATTGGACTCCTGATGTAAAACGCGGGATGCATGGGCATACAAAATTGCGTCGTTCTTTACCTTGTTCCACGATGGCAGGCGAATACAGGTGGATTCCGGATCCAGCTCATAATTCCTCTGCAGCGGCATTGGTATTATTCGCAGCGGCTGACTTTCCGTATTTTCAATTTTGGCCGGCGCTTTATTGTGCTGGTATTCGTAGGGATTCGGAATGCTGTCGATTTTGGAGGGCCAGTCGATCCGGGTCGAGTCAATTTCGGTAAAGCCTTCCGGCACAGCTTCCAGCAATACTGCCGTGCCCCGAATGCGTGTTAGTTCCTTGATACTTTTGCCTGCAGCAACACTGTGTGCCAGCTCTGCTATTGCCCGTTCGGCATTACCAAACAGGAGAATATCCGCGTTGGAATCGACCAGTATCGACTTGCGCACCTTGT
>JBBDXV010000042.1:5233-8853 GCA_040902165.1 Pseudohongiellaceae bacterium | reverse complement strand
CGACCCCACTGATCTTCGATCAAGCACCTCCGACCCCACTGATTTTGGCGTGGAGGTGCTGCTGCCGGTGGCCAGCGAGAGTCAGAATATTGCCGGCGATTATACCGCTACCGGGTTTACCCTGCGGCGTCATCCGCTTGCGCTGTTCCGCGAACATCTGGATCGCTTTCAGGTCAGTCGCGCAGAGTCGTTGAAGGAAATCGGCAATGAAGGTTTTGCCAAGGTCACCGGCATCGTCACCTGTCGGCAGCGACCGCAGACAGCATCCGGTGTCACCTTCATCACGATGGAAGATGAAACCGGATTTGTGAATGTGGTGGTGTGGCCGGCCATCGGCGAGAAGCAAAGACCGGTGCTGCGCCAGGCGAAACTGTTAGGCGTTAGCGGCCATGTGCAGCACAGCGACGGGGTGACGCATCTCATTGCCCGCGAACTCACCGACCTGACTCACTGGCTGGGTGATCTGCAACTGTCGTCGCGGGACTTTACCTAGAAGCTGTACTGTACTCCCAGCCGCAATCCTTTGACGCTGCTGTCTTCGATATTGTCCATCAACATATAGTCGAGGGAAACTCCGATATTGGTGGTGAACTTGAACAGCGCACCAAACGAGGCACTGATGGCCGTGCCTGAATTCTCTATATCCTCCTGCGGTCCGGCATAGACAGAAGAAGGAAGATAAAAAAGCTCGGTCTGGTTGCTGGGTATAGGAGCGCCGGGATTACTGCCGGGAACGTAGTTCGCAGTGGGCACCAGGATAGGCACTCCCTGTGCCAGGTCTGGTGAACTGAAAATCTCATTGATGGTGTGATTGTACGCAAAGCCGCCAATCTCGCCTCTTAAATAGAAGAAGTTGCTGAGCGGCAGTTCTGCGAACAAGCCGAGATTAAAACCTTCGATATTGATCTCATGATTGTTGAGCACACTGGTGGGGAAGTCGGGAATCTCTATCGTGGTCAGCGATTCAAAATTGTCCAGTTGCATCCAGGTCACTTTGATCCCGAGAATGGAACCAAACTTGTAACCCAGTCCGACACTGATCGAATCATCTTTTTCAAACCCGTCGGTGACCAGTGCCGCCTGGGCGAAACCGGTATCCACTGCACCGGACAGATTCCGGCCAATGGGATCATCGAGTTCGTTCTTGTTCAGGCCGGCTTCCAACAGCCACGGACTTTCAGCTGCAAAGGCAGGAACACTAACAGCCAGCAACAGAGTGTAAAAAAATGTTTTCAAGGAAAAATCAAGATACTGCATGCGGGCAACTTCCTGTTCGTATCGGTGGAAAGGACTGGTTTCCGAAGGTCTAAGCCCTAAGTCGGCAGACACCGCAGAATTGTGAATCTATTCCCGCCTTCCCTGGCGAATTGAGTTGTAAACGATTTACTTCAGCGAATGCAGCCCGATCATATTGCCTTCGGTATCCAATATGAGAGAAACAAACCCGTACTGACCAATAGACATTTTACGTCGTTGTACCTTGCCGCCGAATTGCGTGACCCGGGCTTCTTCCACGGCGCAGTCAGGACAGTAAAAATAAACCAGGCAACTGTTGCCACCCGAGGGGACACCCCCGGCCTTGATCAAGGTGCCGGAACTGCCGTGCTCATTCATATCGGAAGGGAAGCCCCACATCTCGCCCTCGGGAGCCTGCATATTGGTCAGTTTGATCTGAAAAACGCCTTGATAAAACTTCAGCGCTCGCGGCATATCCTGTACATAGATTTCAAACCAGATAACGGGGTTGGTCATATCACATCTCCTCTTGCTGTTTATAGTTGAGACTGCACCCAGCGCTGTACCCGGGCTTCCAGAACCGGAAGTGGTATGGAACCACCCCCCAGCACGGTGTCATGGAATCCGCGAATATCGAAACGGTCACCAAGCTGAGTCCGCGCCAGCTCGCGCAATTCCTGAATCTTCAGTGCACCGATCTTGTAGGCTGTGGCCTGACCGGGATTGATCAGATAACGTTCAATCTCGGAACGAATTGCGCCTTCGGCAATCGGTGAGTTGTCCATGAAATACTGGACAGCCTGATCCTGGCTCCATTGTTTCGAATGCATGCCGGTATCCACCACCAGACGCACTGCACGCCAGATTTCCGCACCGAGTCTGCCGAAATCGGAATAGGGGTCCTGGTAAAACCCCATGTCCTTGGCCAGGGATTCGGAATACAGACCCCAGCCTTCTGAAAACGCTGTGTAACCATATTGCGTGCGGAAGCGTGGAAGGCCCTGCAGCTCCTGGGCAATGGAAATCTGCATATGATGGCCGGGCACACCTTCGTGATACGCGATGCCTTCCAGGGGATAAACCGGCATGGCGCTCATATCAGACAGGTGGGCGTAAAAGACTCCGGGGCGGGAACCGTCGGGTGTGCCGCTCATATAATGCTGGGCGCCACCAGGCTGTTCCCGGAATGACTCGACCCTGCGTACTTCGAGACCCGCCTTGGGAAGAATACCGAAGAAATCCGGCAACGCTTCATACATGGTACTGAGGTAATCGTCGGCCAGCGAAATGTATTCCTGCCGACCTTCGTCTGTGTCTGGCAGAATAAACTGTTCATTGATGCGCATGTAGTCGAAAAAGTCCTGCAATGAACCTTCAAATCCGACACTGAGTTTGATGGCTTCCATTTCTGCCTTGATGCGTGCTACTTCATCCAGCCCGATCTGATGTATTTCGTCGGCGTTCAATTCAACCGTTGTCATCTGGGACAGGCGTTGGGTGTAATAAGTCTCGCCCTCCGGCAGAGCCCAGACACCCTGGGCCAGTTCGGTGCTGTTGCCCAGATCCTCGGCCAGCCAGTTGCGAATAGAGAGATAGGCAGGGTGTATCTCATCCAACAGAGTGCCACGTATTGCAGTCAGCAATTCCTCTTTTTCACTGGCTGTCAGCAGACTGTTGTTCTGCAGTTGGTCCAGCTTGCTGTTCGCATCGATCCACAGCGGCGATTCGCCATCTGTGGTGAACGGCGCGCCGCTTGTCATGCGATCGATTTCATCCATCGCAAAAACATAATTGAAGCGGGGCTGGCGTTTTCCTTCTGCAGCAGCGAGCTGTGCCCGTTCAAGAATCTGCCGCAGCACGTCATCCATCTGTTGCAGACGCGAATGGTAATCCCGTGCGTCCTGCACTGTGTCAATGCGATGAAAATTGATCATGAAATTGGGCAGGCCTACATGTGGTCCGCCGCGACCGATCAGATAGGCATGACGGCGAAACGGCAAGGCGTCTTCGGCGCGCTGCAGCGCATAGGCCCAGAGGTCGTAGGAGGTTTTACCCTCCTCGTCCAGCGCAGCGTAATCAAACAGGTCTCTCATGGTGGCGACGCTTTGGCGGCGCCAGTCCAGTGCGGCATCGTCGGCCGCTTCGGAAGCGTCATCCAGTTTGTCGTAATCCTTCTTGTCGCCCAACCGGGTGCGCCATTGGGGATTGAAATCCAGTTCCTGTTCGAACTGTTCATCCAGCCAGGTGGTGAGGCGCTGACTTTCCGATTGATTTGGGGTGGTGTCAGAAATTGAGGGGGTGGCGACGTTGGTGGAGTCACCACAGCCAATCAGGAACAACAGGATAAAAACAGTCAAGCTACGCATGGTCTTGATTCTCTTTTA
>JBBDXV010000042.1:0-5133 GCA_040902165.1 Pseudohongiellaceae bacterium | reverse complement strand
TGTTCTGCCACCGGATGAATGCTCTTGAGGCTGTGTTCCCCCAGGCGCGCCTGCAAATGTTCCATGAACTCAAGAAAGCGCGGACAGGTATCGGGGTTTGAGCGGATTTTGTCGACAGCCTGCGTCCGGTTTGGCGTTGGCACAAGGGGCTGATTGGCAGCGGTCCGGAACAGCATTTCACTGTGAGCCAGAAAGGCATCGAATTTTTTCACTGCCAGTTTGACAGCGATCACTGGCGCCGGAATGCTGAGTCGCGCGAGCCGGGTTTCCAGCAGCAGCATCAGATGTTTCTGCTCACGGCTGGGCTGACGTAGACCAATGGTGATGGAAGTGTCCTGTTGTTGTTCATGACCCAGGGAAAATACCAGCCGGCTGGTGCTGAGATCACGGCACTGCAGGAAATCACACAACTGGGCCAGCAATTCATCGGCGACCGGTAACAGGCGGGTCAAATCTTCCACTTCACAGGGCAGGTCACAGGCAGTGCTGAATGCCGGCGGCGGCTGATAATTGCGGGTGGGTTCCGGCGCCTTGCCCAGTGCCTTGTGCAATTGATTGATGAATTCACTGCCGAAGCGTTTGCGCAGGCCCTCGGCCGGCAGACGCCACAGATCCTGTAAACGACGCACTCCCATATTGTGCAGGCGGCGGGCCGGTTCCCTGTCCAGCTGCAATACACTGACCGGCAATTGACCAAGGGCGGAACGCAGATTGGCGCGACGATAGACCAGCTGCTTGCGACCTCCCCGGGCCAGCAGCAGACTGGCGGTGACCGTGGGACTGGCGGCATAGCAGAAGGTCTCAGGTAACTGCCAGTCGCGCAGTTGTGCGCCAAGCTGCGGCAGCAGACTTGCATGAATGGGTTCCATGCCGCCGAAATATTTCAGACTGCTGCGTATTTCCAGCACCAGGGCACAGGAATGAAAACTCACGGTGCTGCTCACATTCTGGGCCAGGGCTGCCAGCTGATTCAGATGGCGTTGCTGTTGGGTCGCGCTCAGGGTCGCCAGTTGGGGAAAATAAAGGGCATAGCACAGAGCACGGGTTTCCCGTTCACGCGCCGGTTCAGCTGCAGGAGGAATACTGCCGGCGCGCACCGGCAGCGGGATAATTTTTCGCTGCTGTGCAGGAAGCCTGAACGGCAGAGGGAGTGGGGCTGTGATTTCTGCTTCTTTCAAGCTGCCGTCTCCCATCCTTTTATCTATTTATTGTTCGCGTTTTGTTCGTGACTTACAGCGAGAGGGTGATCCGGGCGGACTGCGGGCGGAAGTTGCCGCGGGCCCGCAATACATCGATCTCAGCGCCGCGGCTGTGAGGTGAATTTCTGTCTTTTCCAGGAAAGGATCCCTTTATTTTAAGGCGTAAGGGAGAGGGTGAGTCTTTACTAACATGACGTTGAAACAGGACTCCCAGCGTCTGGCCAGTCTCGGCCGCCAGCTGCAGACGACGCAATACTTTATTGGGCAGCCAGTTCTGCCAGGCCAGTACCAGACCACAGCTTTCTGTCTGCAGGGCTTTTTCCATACTCCACAGGGCATCCCTGCAGGAGGTGTCGGTTTTTACGACCAACACCTGCCGGGTATTGATGCCGGCCTGGATCAGGGCCGGGGCATAGAGCAGATAAGGAGGTGAAACCCAGAGGATCCATTTGCCGTGTTCAATCAATAAGCGGATGAGCGGAACCAGCAGTTGCAATTCACCCATGCCCCACTGGGGACTGATGATTTCCAGCAGCGCATTTCGCGGCCAGCCGCGTCCGGGCAGGATCGCATCCAGTTCCGGATAGCCGGTAGGCAGACCATGGTCGCCGCGGCCTGCCATATCACAACCACGCCATAGTGCCGGATTCCCGGATAACAGCCGATCCAGCGAGTGATTCTGTGATGAAGTTTGCGTCCCTGTGCTGTGATCGGACGCTGATGTGAAAGGGTTCGCTGTAGTTGTCATAAGGTCCGGGTATTGTGAGAGCGTATCAAGAGCATCAACCAGACTACTGTATTTACGTACAGTAGTATAACGAGGAAATTGTTTCAGGCAACCACCGCGGTAACAAATTTTAGATGCGTAAGGTAAGGTCGCATGATGCGGTCGTAATTGGTTGATAAATAGAATAAATTAAAGCTTTATGACAGAGAGCCGTTAAATCCAGTGTCCCGAAATCGCAGCGTCGGTCGGGAACCGGCCACCCGCCAGGTGGCAGGATTGAGCTAACGAACAACTGTCGGGAGTAAGAGATGCGACGTAGTGTGCGACGAAGAAAGCCGGATATGGTGATGGTGGTATTTACCTTGTTTATATTTGGTGTACTGATCAGCACGGTGGCACAAAGCGCTTTGTTCTAACCCGATATTTACCGATAAGCAAAAAGGAATCCACGCCAGGGAAAGGCAAAAACATCCTCGTTAAACGAAGCAACAAAAAAGGGACAGACCCCAGGCCTGTCCCTTTTTTCCCCATCTGATACATGTTATACCAATTCAAGCCGCATGGAATGACGGGCAAACACTGTTTCAGAATCGATAAATCTTTTTGTCAGTCACCACTGCATCCAGTGGCACATCCCAGTCGCTGACCGGAATCCGTTCTGCTTTCTGGCACTCGTGGGCGAGTCCGACCAGGCGCGGCCGATCTGTTCCCAGTCTGCGCTTGAAGCTGAACGTGCGGTCATAAAATCCTTTGCCCATACCCAGACGCGCTCCACTTTCATCAAAACCGACCAGCGGCACCAGCACCAGATTCAGCGAAGCAGACGGCGCACAATGTCGCGCGCTTGCCAGAGGTTCAGGAATTCCCCAACGGTTGGGCAGTAATATATCTCCATCTTCAAAGCGCGCGAACGAGACTTGATCCGGGCGATGCGGGCTCAGCAACGGCAGATAACATTTTTTCCGCATGCGAAGTGCAGCAAGCAACAGGGACATGGGATCTATTTCGCCGTCACCGGGAAAATAGAATCCAACGCGTTCGGCACGCAAAAACAGGTGATCGTGAATCAGCAGATGATAAAGTCGTGTGGCTGCGAGACGTTGCTCGGCAGAAGAGAGCGACTGGCGTCGTTGACGCAGTGTCTTGCGCAGGCGCGAACGATTTTCGGGATCAGGGTAAATGTTGTTCAAGGTTCTACCCGAAAAGGTAACAAGTTCCCCGGAACACCGCTGCCAAATTTGCCCTGAACCGAACGATTCAGGTGGTGGCTTCCCCGATGAATCAGGCTTTCCGTCCAGCGGACATGCACAACATCATCTTAAGAGTTGCCTCCGGGTTTACAGATATCGGCTCGAGAACATTTTTGACTGGCGCATGTTCGAGGGAACTCTGGACGCAGTATAGCTACAAATCTGTGCAGGAGTAAAAAGTTATTCGGAAATTATTTTAGTTGCAGAATGCGGCAAAAGCTGACGTCAGATTTCCAGCTGACGCCCTTTTTGCAATGCAAAATCCACTTTGTCTTCCAGAGTTTTAATTTGCTGCGCGGTAACGTGTCGGGTTTCATTGATCAATCGATTTTTTTTCAGCATGTCGTGGGTAATATTCAGTGCCGCCATTACCGCAATCTTTTCGACGCCGTGAATATTGCCGCGACCCTTTATCTTGCGCATGTTTTCATCCAGGTAGCGTGCGGATTTCATCAATGCTTCCTGTTCTGACAGCGGGCAGTTGACCTGGTATTCCTTGTCGAGAATTTTTACCTGAACTGAGGTGACTTGATCGGACATGGCAGTTGGCTCTGGATTATCGGTTAACGTGGTTCAATGGTTTTTAACAGTTATATCGGAAATCTGTGTCACTGTACCCGGCAGTGTCGCAAACAGCGCGGCTGATCATTCATTGCGCGATGCAGACTGCTCAGGCCTCTTCAAGTGATTTGAGGCGCTGCAAAATAGATTCCAGTCGCGACTTTGCCTGTTTGTTTTTTTCCAGCAATTGGTGTTTTTCATTTGCCCAGGATTGACTTGTGGCTTTCAGCAGTTGATTTTCCTTGTTCATATCGCCGCAAAGTTTAATCAGGGCGTCTATTTTGCTGTTCAGGGCTTCGAATCGGTCTTCACTCATGGCGTTTTATCTTGCTGCTGTGTTGATTGGGTTGCTATTTAGTAGTACCGGCAAGAGCCTACTGAGACTACTTTAGGCTTTACATTAATAGTGGCCTAACTATAGAGCGGCAGTCGAGGCGGGTCAATAATGTGTCGCGCAATTTTAGATCCAGGTCATATGGACGCGCTTCGCCGCAGCGAATATGCTAGCCCACTTGATGATTATGTCAGTCTCCTCAATACGTTAGTGTCACGTGGAATACTATGAATATTGATTTTCAGGAAATGAAACAGCGTCGCAAGGACCTGATGGCGCAAATGGAACCCAATAGCATTGCCTTGCTTCCTGCCGCGCCGCCGCGAACCCGCAACAGTGATTCCGAGTACCTGTATCGCCAAAGCAGTGACTTCTTTTATCTGTCCGGTTTTACCGAAGAGCAGGCCGTGTTGGCCCTTATTCCGGGACGTAAACATGGAGAGGTAGTGCTTTTTTGTCAGGAGAAAGACAAGGTTAAGGAGCTATGGACCGGAATTCTTACCGGGCCGCGAGAGGCAAGGAAACGGCTGCTGGTGGATGATGCATTTCCGATTGGAGATATCGACGACATACTGCCGGGACTGATAGAAGGCAAAGACCGGGTTTACTATTCCATGGGCAAGGATTCGCAATGGGACAGCCGGGTGATGGATTGGGTGAAAGTAATTCGCAAACAGGTACGCCAGGGAGCCCATCCGCCTGACGAGTTCCAGGTCCTCGATCATCTGCTGCACGAATTGCGGCTGCTAAAAAGTACGACTGAGATTGAATTAATGGAGCAGGCAGCCAGAATTTCTGCGGCTGGGCATATTCGTGCGATGAAGGTCTGCAGGCCCGGAATGCGTGAATTTGAACTGGAAGCGGAATTGCTCCATGAATTTTTCCGTTGTGGCAGTCGTGCCCCGGCCTACAACTCTATCGTCGCTTCCGGCGTTAATGCCTGCATTCTGCACTACAACAACAATAATGCGGTGATCAGGGATCGCGATCTGGTACTGATCGATGCGGGCTGTGAATTTGGACATTATGCATCGGATATAACCCGGACATTTCCTGCCAATG
>JBBDXV010000041.1:0-8880 GCA_040902165.1 Pseudohongiellaceae bacterium | reverse complement strand
CAACAGTTTCGAATCGCCTGTCATTACTTCGCTGTGCCGGTGGCGCAGCAAACCGGGACAGTTTTTTTACTGCACGGACTTTATGACCATTCAGGACTTTATACGCATCTGATCAGAAGCTGCCTGCTGGACGGCCGGTCGGTAGTGATATTTGATTTGCCCGGCCATGGTCTGTCTACAGGGCGCCCCGCAAGTATCAGTTCGTTTCAGCAATATACCGCCTGCTGGCATGACAGCCTGCGCCTCGCGGAGAAGTCCGGATTGAAAAAACCCTGGAGTGTGATCGGGCAAAGTACCGGTGCCGCCGTGATCATCAATCATTTGCTGCAGAAAAATTCGTCTGTCAATGCGGATTTTGAAAAGTGCATTCTGCTTGCGCCCTTGATTCGGCCAAGAAACTGGTTGCCAAGTCTGTTCGGCTATTACGCCTTGTACTTTTTCGTCAATCAAACGCAGCGACGATTCGCCACCAATTCCCATGACCAGGAATTTCTGAATTTCATCCGTAACAGCGATCCCTTGCAAAGCCGGGTTCTGTGTTCGGATTGGGTAGGCGCACTGATTGAATTCCAGAGGCAATTCACCAGAGCCAAACCTTGCCTGGAAAGAATCCACATCCTGCAAGGTACTGAGGACACGACCGTGAACTGGCGCTTTAATTTACGGAAACTGGAGGAGAAATTTCCCAATTCCAGAACTTGTATCATCCGGAGCTCCCGACACCACATGGTAAATGAATCGGCGCAGTATCGGACCGAGATACTCAATACGATCGGTGAAATTTGTCGCAGCCCGTGACCCTATGCTGTTACACCTAAGGATTTGGGCTTCCCTCCCGCTATAGTCAGCACAGGAACCAGTAACGCAATCCAGGAGCACTGATAACTTAAGAGAAACATCAATTAATACGACTCAACAATAAGTGATGAAATCAAAAAATAAAGTTACCAGTGTCCCAGGAAAACTTTAGTCGCTGTTAAAACTTGTATCGAAAGCCAATCACGAAGGCATCCGCTTCATCTATATGCTCGTAGGATAACTCGACACTTGCATTGTCAGAGAGATTGAGACCGGCACCGATTCCTGCGCCAAATTCCCAACTATCTTCCGATACAGTGATTCCCGCTGCCTTACCCTCTATTTCATAGTTGATGTAACTGGGGGCCACGAAAAAGTAAGTATTGTCGAAGTCCCACTGTCCGCGCAGATCGACGCCATAAGCTTTATCTACATCAATCTTGACTCTCACTCCAGATTCAGTAATAGAATCATCTTGCATACCAAAGCCGACACGAAGTTGTGGTGTGAGACTAAAATTTGACGATCCTACTTCATACTGATACCCGATTGAACCAACTATAACACCCAGCGTGGGGCCATCAGCGTCAAGTTGTGCATAACCAACACCGGCAACAACACCTGCGAAAGCAGTTCCGGTCACAAAGAGACTTGAGCAAGCCACTGCAATAGCCAGATTTTTAACACTAGTTAGGTTTTTTATCATTTAATTTCTCTCCAATTGATTGAATGTGTTGTTTTATGTGAATCATGTTGACAGGTTAATGGAAACCTGCACGTTTTCATCGCTCTGAAATCCCACTCACTTACATAGTGGATGTAAATAGACTGGTTGCCAGCAAGAAAGACGTCCCAGAAAGCAAAAACGTTACAACGTTGCCAGGAACACCTAAAACTTAATTATGCAATTTAAATCAGAAACAAAAGAGCGCTTGAGTAACTTGATGTTTGCCATGACAGGTAAAGATCAAGGTATATTGGCGCCATTTTTAGCTCCGCATTTACTTCATTGGTAAAAAAGAGTTGAGTGCTGCAAGGCGCTGCGAAGATAGCACTCTTTGTTGATATTGGGAATTTGACCGGGAAGATTTTGAAACCATGGACTATGCTTGCAACTGTGGCAAATACCGAAGTTGACGGTCGCTCGAGGAGCGAGTAAATTGCGCGCTAACTACTCCATGTAGTGGTGAAAGACCCGGGAAGTACCAAATATTGTAGAAGGTTTGCCGATACGGGGTAAATCAGCTCAATGTGAACCCTGTCCCGGAATTCTGACAGGGGTTTGACAAGCTCAAGGTCGAGCGCGCAATATTCGCGGTCCATGCATGAAAACGATGAACTGCAAGGATCAGAACCACTCAACGACGTGAAGAAGAACGACACCGGACGTGGGGTAGTGGGCACAGAACTTATGGCAAAACTCGCAAACCGCGATCTGGATAAAGCAATTGAAGATATCGCTGAATCTCTTCGCAGAGAAATCTCGCAGGACAAATACACCGAAAAGCTGATTGTGAAGCCAGATGGTGAGAAAGGTCTGCACAAGTCGACAAATTCCATTAACCAGGCAAACGTGGACGCTGTGAGGCGAGGTGAGCATCGCGACCCAGCTTATGTCGCTGCTCGACTCGCGGAATTAGAAAATAAAAATTAAATAAGGGAATTTGCAGTTAATGTCGAGCCATTCTGAGCTTGACGAGGCATTCGCGAACACCTTTCAGTTATTCCTCGTTGAATCTGTTTATACAGTAAAAGATACGGCACGCCCCGTGGGTGATGGCTTGGCTGAATACCAATGAGCAACAGGCAGAGGCAGTTGGCGAAGATGGAATAGGGCGCATTTGCAGGAAAATTTTCCGATGCATTTATAAGTATGCCGTACGTAGAAAATCGAGGTCTGGAATGTTCGGATTCCAGTTAACTTCCATTCGGCTTGTTTATCTCCTGCAAATAATTCACCAACTCATGCACCCTCGTACTTGGATTATCAGTATCGCTACGCTCCGCTTCGCGTAATGCCCGCGCGGAGTTCTGTTTTGCGAACTCCAGTTGGCTGATCAGCTTCAGGAAAACGTCGCCTGCTCCTTTCTTGTAGTGGGCCATATACCCGCAAAGATCCGACAATACCTGATCGCCAGTGCTTCTTCCTGGCAAGGGCTGATAGGGTTTGGTGCTGTAATTAAAGTGGAGCAACAGCCAATACTCAAAGCAGGGGACGGAGTTTATCGCTTCAAAAATTCTAGCAGGTTTGGCAGCAGCAATGGCGGTCAGGACGTTTGTATAACTTGGGTGCGCATCTTTGTCGAATACGCAAAATACTTTGTCGAAGGCATCGCCCGCGCCTAGTTCCTCCCGATACCGCTGCTTCGCGTAGGCAAGCACGTTGTTCGGGGCAGAACCGCAATCGCCACAGACCTCCACATTGGCAGTATTCAGCCCGTAGTGATTTCGGAGTTCATTGAAATAGTGTGGCTCCGTTTTTTCACCTTCGCAGACAATCAATACTTTCGCGTATGGATCACGCTTGTCGACCCGTCGTTGCAGAGTTGCGGCGGTTCTCGCTTTGCGTTTGTGAAAGAGGTTGTCCGTACCCATGATTACTTCACCAGCTTTAAGGATCTGATAAAGGGTAGTGCACCATACCGTCCAGACAGATAAGCCAGCTCCAGATTTTCGCGTCCCTTCCGTGGACTGAAATCCGTCAGCGGATACAGGTTAGTGCTGTTGCTGTCGTCCTTCTCACAGAACCAGATTTGGTCGCGCCGGAATATCTCTTGATTCAGAATAGAGGTCTCGTGAGTGGTAAAGACGAGTTGTGCATTGTTGGGATTGGTTTCCTCGTTGTGAAATAGTTGCACCAGGAACTCGACGAGACGTGGATGTAAGTTGTCATGCAGTTCGTCAATGAACAGCACATAGCCGTTTGCCAATGAATCGATCCACGGGCCTGCAAAGTTGAAAAGTTTCTGCGTACCATGGGACTCGTCCTCAAACTCAAAAGTTACAGGGTTGCCGTCGCTGTCCTTGTGAACGGTTTTGATGTCAAGGATTTGCTTGTTTTTCATGTCACTTAAGATCGCGTCTCGCACAGGCTCGGGCATATCCTCCGGTAGTAACGTGGGGTCAAAAGGTCTGGACTCAACGAGAATGTCATCAATGTTCAAATCCGCTGCGCGAAGAAAGTCCACGATCCGACCTTTTTCATTCTTTTCACAAAGAGAAGCGCTGAACGTAGAATTCCAACCCTCTACGTTGGCCATGCGCAAGGTCTCTTTGAACCAATCAAAAACAGGCTGCAACTGCTCGCTGTTGAGTTGCACCGCTGTGGACAGAAACAGAGCGTTTTCGCGTGTCGACTTCTGCCAAAGCTGCTTTTCACCTGTCAGGTTACTGCCCAGATCCCAATCGTAGCGATTGTTCTTCATATTCCAGGCGCGTCCAAACCATCTTTGTGCCCGCCCCTTGGGGAATGCCAGTAGCCATTCTTCATGAACGCGTTCTGCGGTGGCCGCGAAACCATACTGATAGCGGACCCCGGCAGACATGAAGGTGACTTCGAACTCGCTTGGCAGGTCTCGTGTGGCGGGGTTCAATCGGAACGGGGTGACTGGTAGTTTGTGCCCGCGTTGCAGAGTGGCAGCAGATTCCAGAACGATACGCTTCATCGTTTGCAGTGCCAGCAGCAGGCTGGACTTACCGCTGGCGTTGGGGCCATAAATGGCGGCCGAGCGCAGTAAATCCACACCATTGGTCGCTGATGCCGCAAAGGTATTAGTTGCCAACAGCTCGTCTCCCGAACCTTTAACCAGGCTAAAGGTTTGCAAGTCGCGGATTGAGCGGAAATTGGTTACATTCATATCGATAAGCACGGGAATGTCCTTTTTGCATAAAAAATGACAAATACAGGCAAACGATAGCACCTGATTCTGTTATAAGCTAATTAATATTATGTTTGTGGCGAATTTTGTCAATAATTGCATTAAATCGAAATTTAAGTGTTTATCTTTAATCACTAGTGTCCGGTTAGATTGCTAATACGTATGCTCAAGCCCAGTACTGACAAGGCTTTGCAACCGATTTCATTTGGTGTCGATTTGAAACGCAATTCATCAATTTGGTGTAGTTTTCCCCATTTGCCTCTGCTGGGGACTCCTATCTACATGCTGAACACTAAAATCGATTCTTTGCAATGCAGATAAACTTTGCTTCAAACAGGTTCCATTGTTATGAACAAGTCAGCAGTCAAACAATCGTTCTCAATTGTAGATTTTCACGATACTCCCAATCTTGCTCTGCTACAGCGCTTCATCAGCTTGTACGGCAGTTACACAGAATTATTTACAGGGTCGCCAAGAGTCCGCGAAGGAGTCGTCTTTATCCCAACCATAGTGAAAGCCACATACGTACTCGGTTTGTTGTTGATGTTGGCCATGGCGCAGGGACAGGCTGCGGAACCAGCATTTTTTCGCATCCTGCCACTGGCAGGGGACGTCTTCATGCTGGAAGCGTCGGACGGCACCGGCAATATGGCCGTGCTGTCCGGGCCTGAAGGCATGTTGTTGGTGGACAGCCGCTTTCCTCAGGACAGCGATGCACTGTGGAATGCGACGCGGGAGATCGGCAGTGAGCCGGTGCGCTATGTGATAAATACGCATGTGCATCCAGATCACATCGGCGGCAACCAGGCGCTGGCGGCGCGGGGCAGCCTGATCATTGCCCATGAACGTGTCCGCACGGTAATGTTGTCCGAGATCCGCATTCCCCGCCGTGGCGGCGTTTTCTATCCCCGGCCGCCGGCGGAGGCATTGCCGGACATCACTTTCGCCGAGTCCATGGTCCTGCATCTAAACAGTGAGACCGTGCGGATTTTCCTGGCACCGCCGGCCCATACCGGCGGTGATGCCTTTGTCCATTTCGTCGAAGCCGATGTGCTGCACCTCGGCGACGTGTTCCGCACCAACATGTATCCCATCATCGATCATTACAACGGCGGCAGCTTCCTCGGCATGATCGAGGCCATGGAACTGGCTATCGAAATTGCCGGACCGCAGACTCAGGTCATTCCTGGTCATGGATTCGGCGCCACCGACCGGGACGGGCTGATCGCGGTGCACGCGATGCTGCTGGACTTTCGTGACCGGGTGCAGGCTTTGCTGGATCGAGGGTTTGATCTTGAGCAGGTGCTGGCGGCCGCACCACTCGCATCCTATGACGAACGCTGGGGTCAGGTGCCTTCATGGACTGCGACGGACCTGCTTCCTATTATTGTGCAGGAGCTGCAACCTTAGTTCACATTGCACACTGCGGATTGACGGAAGATTGATTTGCTTTAGTTACTAAAGTATATTGCCGGCCTTCACCGGTGTCCCCACGATGAGCAAAACCTCTGTTTCCACTGCCGAATCCCTGTTGGCTGCTGCGCGACGTTTCACTCGTGCGAGCCTGACCGGCAGTAAAATCCTGTTCGAGAGTGATTTGAGTCGATCGGAATGGCATTTGCTGTGGTTGCTGAAGCACTGGCCCGATGAAAAAACTGCGCAGCCTTCTGCGCTGGCCCAGCGCCTGCGGGTTACGGCGGGCAGTGTGGCACAGCAGCTGCGCCATCTGGAAGAAATGGGGCAGGTTCAACGTCTACCGGACAAGCTGGATCGGCGGGTTGTACTCGTCCGACTGACTGCCAAAGGCACGAAAAAACTCAGGCAGGTGCAGGCGGAGTTCATTCAGCAGTATTCACAGCTGACCAAACATCTAGGTCCGGCAGAAACAAAACAGCTGATTCACCTGTTGCTGGATGCTGCGGAATTTCTGGAGCAGAAGGAGTCAGCCGGCAAATGTTGAAACTTGTACATTTTCTGCGACCCTGGCGTTGGTCGATCGCGGTGCTGATGTTGCTGGTGTTTGTCCAGGTGCTGGCAGATTTATTCCTGCCGACCCTGATGGCCGACATTATCGACAAGGGTGTCATGCGCGGCGACACCGACTATATCCTGCGTATCGGCGGCATCATGCTGCTGATAACCCTGTTCAGCATTAGCTGTGCAGTAGCGGCAAGCTGGATCTCTGCGACTGTCGCGGCCGGATTTGGTCAGACCTTGCGACGTTCCGTCTTCAGCAAGGTCTCAGAATTCTCTCTCCATGAGTTCGATCAGTTCGGTGCCTCGACCCTGATTACCCGCGCCACCAATGACATCACCCAGGTGCAGATGATCACGATCGTGATTGCACGCATGCTGCTGATGGCGCCGATCATGGCAGTGGGCGGTATGATCATGGCTTACAGCAAGGACCCCAATCTCACCTGGGTGCTGGCAGTGGCTGTGCCGGGATTGATTGCGCTGGTATTGCTGATAGCGCGCAAGGCGATTCCGCTGTTTTCGTCGATCCAGATCAAGATCGACCGGCTCAATACCACCATTCGGGAGACGCTCAGCGGCGTGCGCGTGATTCGCGCCTTCAACCGGGTGGATCATGAACAGCAGCGATTTTCTGCTACCAGCAATGAACTGGCGGATACCTATATCGAGGTGAACCGCCTGATGGCCTTCATGATGCCAGGGCTGATGCTGATCATGAACCTGACCACACTGGCGGTGTTATGGTTCGGTTTTCAGCGTATCGAAGCCGGTACCCTGCAACTCGGCAGCCTGATTGCCTTCACCCAGTATGCGATGCAGATTCTGTTTGCGTTCATGCTGATGTCGATGATGTTCAATATTCTGCCGCGCGCCCAGGCTGCCGCGCTGCGCATCGATGAAGTGCTCCGTGTCAAACCGGAAATTGTGGACCCGCCACAGCCCCGCAGTTCCACTGCAGCAGCCGTAGTGGAATTCAAATCAGTCAATTTCCGTTACCCCGGCGCTGAAGCGCTGGCCCTGAAAAATATCAGTTTCCGTGCCGAACCCGGGCAGGTGACAGCGATCATCGGCTCTACCGGTGCGGGCAAATCCACCCTGGTGCGGATGATTCCCCGTTTCTACGATGTCGAAAGCGGCTCAATCGAAGTAGGTGGCATTGATACCCGCGAGTATGCCCAGCAAACGTTGCGGCAGCGCATCGGCTATGTGCCGCAACAGGTGACTCTCTTCAGCGGTACGGTACGGCACAATTTGCAGGTCGCCAATCCTGCCGCCAGTGAGGCGCAATTGATCGCGGCCGCGACTACTGCCCAGGCGCTGCCTTTCATTGACGAACTCGAAGGCGGTTGGGATTACCGGATACAGCAGGGCGGTCGCAACCTGTCTGGCGGACAGAAGCAACGCCTGGCCATCGCCCGCGCGCTCGCGCGACCTGCTGAGGTGTATTTGTTCGATGACAGTTTTTCCGCGCTGGATTTCACCACCGACGCCAGACTGCGTGCTGCGTTGAAAAAAGGTGAAATCAGGAACGCCACGGTGATCATTGTTGCCCAGCGGGTCGGCACGGTCATGGATGCCGATCAGATCCTGGTGATGGAGGAAGGCGAAATCGTCGGGCGCGGTACACACAGGCAGTTGCTGGAAACCTGCGCAACTTATCAGGAGATCGTTGACTCGCAATTGGGTGCGGAGGACGTCGCATGAGCGAAGTACGGCGTCAGGCGCCACCGCCGATGATGCATCGCGGACCCATGGGTACGCTTGGTCAGCCCACAGTCAGGGCCAAAAACTTTCGCCCTACGTTAAAACGTCTGGTCAACTGGTTCCGGCCTTTCTACGCTCGTCTGCTGACTGTGTTCGCGTTGGCGATTCTCAGTACCGGCTTCACGATTGTCAGCCCCAAGCTGGTTGGTCAGGCCATCGATTTGATTACCTCGACCCTGATGCTGCGCATGCAGGGACAGGCCGCAGAGTTCGACAATCAGGCCATCAACCAGGTGTTATTGTGGTTGCTGGGCTTTTATTTGATGTCCTCGCTGTTCATGTTGTGCACCCAATGGATCATGGCCGGTGTCTCGCAACGCACAGTACAAATCATGCGCGAAGCCACTGCCGCCAAACTGCGACGTCTGCCACTATCGTATTATGACAGTCACCCGCATGGCGATATTCTGTCCCGCGTCACCAATGACCTGGATACCATTTCCACTACCTTGCAGCAAAGTGC
>JBBDXV010000040.1:0-1355 GCA_040902165.1 Pseudohongiellaceae bacterium | reverse complement strand
ATATTTCCAGCGGCTGGAACCGAAGAACATTTCATCCCAGCTCTGCTCGCCCCAGGCAACGTCGATACTCGGGTCCGGATTGGCCGGGTTCTGCGGCGAATTGTCGAAGGCGCCGACAGCGGTGATACGGGTACCGGCCGGTACAAACTTCGGCTCTTCATACTCGTAGTTGAGCTGCCAGTTATAGCTGAAGTTGGCAACATTTATCAGCTCTTCCCTGCTGCCATCCGGATAGTCGGCATAGAAGCGCATGTATTTGCCACGGAAGTGCATATGGGCATAGTGACCATGCAGATAAGCATCCTTGGGTATCACGATAGACTTGGTCTGCTCGAAGTTGGGATTGAACGCCGGAATATCGGTCCATTCATTGGTAAAGATACAGGCGCACTGTCCTGACATGCGTTCTTCGGGAATCACGCCTTCCGGATAGAACCACAGACCGATACGGCTGGTATCCGTGGTCTCACGGCCATTGGTGGTGTAGTGAATATTCAGGGCGATCTGGCTGCCCTTGCGCAAGATGCCACCGGTATTGGGCAGTTCCAGGCGTGGCTCGCCACCAGGCACATAGGCGGTGATACTGGCCGTGTTGAGCGGGCTGTTGCGGACGCCATCCGGCCCGATCAGGTCGTGCACGGTATGGTGCAGTACCGAGCGGTCACCGGCAATATATTGTGAGCCGCGAACCCATTTGTCTTCGTCGATATCAATCGGAACATTAATACGTATGTAATCAATTACCCCGGTGGCAGGAATCTGCTGGGTGGGAACATTGATCACATAGTCCGGTTCGCCGAAGGCCCACTCGCTTTCCGGCCAGGTCAGCTGGGCCAGCGGATCAGACTCGCCATCTATTGGTGCGCCGGCATCGACCCAGGCAATCAGTTTCTGTACTTCCGTGTCTGACAGGTTCATCGCGTTCCTGAACTTGCCGACGTGCGGATCCACTTGAGCCGGCGGCATACGCTTGGTCATCACCACTTCGCGGATCATCGGGGACCAACCGCGCACCATCGCATGGCTGTCCATCGCAAACGGAGCAACCCCACCGGTACGGTGACAGGTGGCACAGTTATCGGCAATGATGCTGGCTACGTCTTGTGAGTAGGAAACCGCTGTATCTTTGAAACTATATGTAACAGCGTCGCCTGTAGAATCAACTTGCGCTACTGTGATTGCGCCACCTGCGATCATGGACTGGATTGCAGTTTCCAGTTCGGGTCCTGTTGGTCCGCGGAAGACGACGGTAAATTTTTTCGGATCGTAAAGGAAGACCTCTCCGGTTTTGTCGATACCCAGCGCCTCTGAGATCACCTGAGAGTCGTCCATCAACACCGGAATATCAAAGCCCA
>JBBDXV010000039.1:0-1365 GCA_040902165.1 Pseudohongiellaceae bacterium | reverse complement strand
TCATAGCTTGGTTCGCTGACTCTGGGCTGGTCGATGGTTTCGATCTGGAACAGGGTGCACTGGCCGGTATTGCAGGAGCCGCTGGTTTGATAATAACGCCCGGTGAAATGATGAATGCTGAGTCCGTCATCGATCTGATCCAGCGGTGCGAAACTGTTTCCGACCAGCACCGACAGAATCCCTGCAGCTTCATTGACTACATGTGTACCACAACAGGCGCCGCAGACCGCAATACAGGCTACTGGCTCGATAGTCCCTGAAAGCGAAATCTCATCAGCTGCGCGAACGCTTTCAAGATTGAACAGCAGTGCCAGCATGAAAGCTGAGCATCGCAACAATTGATGCAGTGCGTCGGATTTCCTGTGACTCAGCCTTGTACTAACATTCTGCATCAGTCTGGCCCAACAAAAAAGAATGTCTACTCAGGCAGCGCAAACGCGACCAGTTCAGGGTTGTGCACCCGGTCACCAATCGCGACGACGATGAACTGACGTCCTTCATGCAGGTAAGAAACCGGTGCGCCGGTCGTGCCGGCTTCCAGTTCTACTTCCCAGATGACATCGCCATTGGTTTTGTCATAGGCGCGGAACATCGGGCCGCCGCTGTTCATCGCGATCTCGGTCGGCATGTCCGGCGGCATGCGTCCGTCGCGTGCCAGATTGGTTCTTCCTTCACCGAGGAACAGCAGGTTTTTGGTCAGCAGCGGAGACGGGCGACCGGACACTCCCAGCTTGCCGAGATTCAAATGTGCGATGGCAGGATGATCACGTGGTCCGTCGCCATTGGGCACCATCCAGACATGTTCGCCGGTATTCATGTCGATGGCAGTGATGCGACCATAGGGCGGCTTCATCAATGGCAGGCCCTGCGGTCCGGCGACCAGCCGGCGCGTGCCTTTGGTATAACGCAGATTGGTGGAATCCGGGTCACCGACAAACAGATCCGCAATAAACGGTGCAGTGATCGACGGGATATACAGATAGCCGGTTTCCGGATCAAAGGCTGCGCCTTGTACATCAGCGCCACCCTGTGAACCTGGCAGTTGAATGGTTCCCTGTGTGTCACCGGGTTCATCACCGGCAATACTGGGCGGGGTAAACACTGGACCGGTGACAAAGCCGCTGGCAATCTCCAGTGCTTCTGCGTGCAGTGCCGGTGTGAAGTCAATCAGATTGTCTTCGGTGGAACCCTGTCGATCAAACGGTGCAGGTTTCGTTGGAAACGGCTGGGTAAGGGATGTTACTTCGCCGGGGACATCCGATTGCGGCACCGGGCGCTCTTCAATCTCCCATACCGGTTCGCCGGTGACCCGGTCGAACACATAGGCGAATGATTGCTTGGTGATTTGCGTGACTGCCTTGATCG
>JBBDXV010000038.1:5911-9002 GCA_040902165.1 Pseudohongiellaceae bacterium | reverse complement strand
TCGATTACATAATCCGTTGCCAGGGTCGCATAGGCTTTGCGGGATTCACCATTGGGTGAATTGACAGTCCACACCAATTCACGATCACCCCAGTCAGAAGGAACAACGACTTCGAAGGTAAAACGGTTTCGACGCGGCAGAAAGTGGGTCGGCTGACCACGGTCGGCATCACCAGGTGTGAAGGAATTATTTTCACCTACCGGTACATCCAGCTCTTCTTCCCAGTTCTCGTTGAAATAACCGAAGATGAAACTGAAAGTGCCGTCGTCATTTCCACGCCAGCCCTCAAAAGCCGGTTCGACATGTTGGCCTTTGGTGTAACTGAGCTGCGCTTCAGTGACGGGTATCAGAAACGCCAGCAAGGTCAAAAAAGAAAGGCCCTGGAACAGGGCCTTTGGCAAAGCAAATACTTGTTTCATCGTCAGTTGTTCCCCTGTAATGCTACTTCGTCGCGCAGCTCTTCGTCAGCGTCGGAAGTTTGCGGAGGAGGTGCCACGAGAGGTGCCAGACACAGCGGACAGCCAATGACGTGGTCATTGGGGCCGAGGTTCAACTTCTGTCTGCGTTTTTCCATTTCCTCAAAAAACTGGTCTTCGGTCAGGGAAACACGCATACCCAGATCAATAAACATGTTGGTCACGGATCGGTTGCCTGAACCCTGCCAATTGCGCGGATCAGGTACATTGGGATTGGTTTCAGTATTGTTCATATAACCAACGATATGCAGGATCGTGCCTTTCGGCAGCAATGGCGCATAATCTTCGGCATAAGGGTAGCCGCGCACCCAGTTGTGGTCATAGCCAACACAGGACAAGGTTTCAACCGTATAACCCCAGATGGCTTCCAGACACATACGCTCGCCTGGTGCATGCAGATGGGGTTCAAAAGTAACAATCTTGGTGTGCTGGTCAAGCACGGTGTAGGCATGCAGCTCCTGTTCGGATTTGTTGCCCTGGATACTGATGTCTACGCCGTTGCCCAGACCTAGACTGGCGCGTTGATATTTCGGTTCATAACCTTCGGGATGCAGGCGGAATCCGATTTCCAGATGGCCAGTGGTATCGCGACCATTGGAGTGCATGTGGACAGAATCTGAAACGACATAAGAATTCGCTTTTAACAGGCGCCCGCCATCCTGGTCAAAAATGTCTGCGTTGCGGCCAACTTCATGAACCGGCCAGAAAGTGGATTCGGCACCGGCTACACGTTCGCCGGTTTCGTTCAGTATCTGGGTACTCCAGATCATATGGTGGAATATATATTTGCCACCTACAGTATCCCTGCCGGAGCCTGCCTGGGGTACGTCGTTGACTTCAACGATTTCCACTGACTTGACATAACGATCTTCTTCCAGAGGAATCAGAACCCGGTCGATCTCACCCCACCAGTCAGGAGTACCCGCCAGTTTGGTCACCGGATTGGTCTTGACGATTACATCGGGTTCGCCGGCGCGCCATTTGATGCTGTCATCAAATACCAACTGTGTCGGCGCATCAGCTGCATTGCCTTTGGGAGTACCGCTGCGAGCCCAGCTGGAAATCTTGGCCAGTTCCTCGTCACTCAGAGAAGGGTCGTCCTTGTATTGCTGGATACCGATGTTTTTTTCCATATACCAGGGCGGCATCGCACCGGCGCGGTCGCGCAGTCCGGTTTTGTATTCAATAAGGCCGGCAAAGGGTGCCACCTGCTCATAAGTAATCAAGGGCATGGGGCCGGCGCCATCCGGGCGATGGCAGTTCTGACAACTGCGCTGCAGGATCGGTTCAATGTCCTTGTGAAAGGTAACTTCCTGGGCCAGGGTTACTGAAGGTGAAAGCAGCACGGTCGCAAAACCGGTGCCAGCCACGATCTTTAGGAGTCGGGTGATACGCATTGGAGTGAATCTCCTGAGTTTGGTGGAGCCATTTGAAGGCTAAAAGCCAAGTAAAACTGCCGCAGACAATAACACTTTGATGACCTATTTGAAATATAAAACCATGCGCTAATTAAGGTCTAAATCAACCTGAAAATTCACACTCCAAAGCTATTGATTACTGAAAATTGAAATTCACTGAAATGCAAACAGGCACAAGAGGTCAGGGGCTTCGCTCGCGCAGAAGTGGCAGCAGGTTGCTGCTCAACAGCAGGCTCACGATCAGCGTGATGGCGGAAAAAGTAAACCACTGCAGCGCGTAGGATAAATGGTTGTTGATGTCCACACTGACAGTCGGCCAGTGTCGCACCAGGACACCTGCCTGTTCCGGCGTGAGTCGCACGGTGAACGGAAACAGGGGCTCGCCGAATATTTCCTGTAATACGTCTACCTCCACACTTCTGACTCGCAGCGGCCACTGACCGGCATTTATTTGACTGGCAATAATTCTTTGCGCCGGGTCGGGAACATGAATCTGTGCGGTCAGCCTCTGAAGACCGAAAACCGGGCGCAAATCGGGTGGTGTATTAGGCGGCAAAATACCGGAAGTCCAACCACGACTCACCAGAACCAGGCGGTCGCTTCCCCGCAGTCGGAATGGCGTTACGACCTCGTAGCCGATCTGGCTGTTAAAGAACTGTGCCATTACCAGAATGGTGCGATCATTTTCGTACTCGCCATAAAGCGCAACATGCAGGTCCTGCAGCACGTCGTTAGCCGGGGTCAGGCTGGCAATTTCAAGGTTTTCCAGGGGCAGGGGATTCTGTCTTTGCTGCAAGTCATATTCCGCCTGTGCCGCCAGCTTCTGGCTGGCGCGTCCAAGTTGCCACAGGCCAAGGCGAATGAAGGTAAACACAGTCAGCACTACACAAAACAAGATTAACCAGTTGATGCGCAGCTGCAATGCACCAAGCTTAACCGTGCGAGTGAGAATGAAAGGCAATTGCATAATGCAACTTACTGGGGGCTGGTGAAAAGGCTTGTGAGACTAAGGCAGACTTCAGGGCATTGCAACCGCCCGGTGATGCCGCCGATCAGGATAAAAAAACTGAAGGAGAAGAGCTGGGGAAGTCTCCGCCCCCTCAGATGGCGCAAGAAAAAAATGGCCAGACTAGATTTGCAATCCGCAGTTAAGGAATGCCTGATAATAGAACCTGAATGTGCTTAAACTCTTTCAAT